>CAKSIW010000016.1 GCA_934463175.1 uncultured Clostridia bacterium
GGCTGCTCCTCTTTCCCCAAAAGCGTCGGCAACGCCTCCGCTTTTTGGGAGCCCTACTCGCGCTGCTCGTAAAATTCTGTGTTTGAGCAAATTAATCCAACCGAGACGAATGACGGCGCGCAGGGGGTTTGGGGGCGATGCCCCCATAAAAAAAGAGGTTTGGAAACAACGTTTCCATAAAAAAAAGGTGTGGGGGAATCCCCCCACAAAAGAGGTGAGGGGAACAACCGTTCCCCCCCAAAAAGTTTTTTTAAAAGAAGGTTAGGGAACTCTGTTTCCTATAAAGTCAGTTCCCGATACATTTTCATCAATTCTGCAACGCATTGACTTTCCGTCATTGTTTTCACGTCAAATCCATATGCCTGCATCACTGCGCGGTCGTTCGCCTGATGTGCTTTTCTAAGCTCAGACGGCATTGTCAGCTCGTCATAAAGGTCTGCAAGACTGCTTTCGGGATAAAGCGCACGTGCGTCAAGAATTGCCTGTGCTGTCTGCTCAATCTTTGTTTTCTGCTCCGCTGTCGGACTGCACCACGGGAAATTATTGTAGACATTATTAACAGTATAACTATAATCACTCTTCAGTCTGCAACAAACCACACGCGTCCATGCCATATGCACATTTGACTCTAATACTCCAAAATGATATAAAGAACCGTTTGGCATAATGCGGACTTTATCACTGCATAATACACCGCTGTTCATATATCCCATCGGAATATATCGTCTGCGTTCTGATGATACTTGCGGAATAACAATATACGTGCTGTCAGGAATATTTTCAACGTGAAATCTTGTCGGCTTATCCGCTAACTTTACTGTTCCCGCGCTTGTGCTTGACAATCTGAAATTTCTGACAGCCTCCACTCTTTTCATGCATTCAGGCATTTTTCGTAATTCATTAGGCGGACAATTTCCCAACCATAGGCAATAACGCGGCTTTCTGTTTATAAACTCCTGCGCTCCGTACCAAGGCATAAACCATTTTTCGGATAAAGGCTCTTTTTTGATGAACTCCTTCATTTCATCTTCCGTGAAAAGATAATTTCCGCCGTCGATAGGCTTGTTTCCAATTTTTATTTCAGGTACTTCACAAATTGGCTTGTTTCTGCTCCCGACAAACACATTGTCCGCGTCAATCAGATAGCCGTTTATATTCTTTGCAATCTGCGCCCTGTCGGACGAATAAATAATTTTATCTTTGCTGTTCTCAGCGGTGCTGAAACCGATAATTACGCAATGTACTTGCGCCTTAATGCTTGCTTCGCTGTCCCACCTGAACGTTCTGTGCGCAAAATCTATATGTATTTCGTTTTCAAAAAGCGGTTTCCACAAATTCGCCACACACTCGCCCTGAGATACAGAGTTAGTTGATACAAGCGCGGAACGAATACTAGTATTTTGCATAAAATCTGCCGCCTCTTTATACCAACCGCATACAAAATCAAGATTTCCTGCATTTTTCCAGCCTGCAAAAACAGACAGCAAATCGTCCTTCTGTTCCTTGCTCATAAGCCGTGCGCCAAGAAACGGCGGATTCCCCATAATATAATTCAATTTGTGCTTCGGCACAACCTCTTCCCATTCAATTTTGAGTGCATTGCCCTCTGTGATATTCGCATAGGATTTCAGCGGAAGAAAATCAAGACTTGTATGCACAATATCCTCCGTCTCCTTCATCATCTGCGATTCCGCAATCCACAGCGCGGTCTTTGCAACCGTCACCGCAAAATCATTAATTTCAATTCCGAAAAAGCTCCCGATTGACACCTTAATCACATCTCCGAAATCAAGCGAAATCTGTCCGTGCATAAGCTCGCGCAGAGCCTCATTTTCAAGTCTTCTCAGCGACATATACGTTTCCGTCAAAAAGTTTCCGCTGCCGCATGCAGGGTCAAGAAATGTCAGATTTGCAAGCTTGTCACGAAACGCATTCAGCCTTTTCTCTCTTGTCCTCTCCGCCCCGATTTCCTTAATCTCTTCAAGCTCGCCTCTCAGCTCATTCAGAAACAGGGGGTCAATCACCTTATGTATGTTTTCAATTGACGTATAATGCATACCGCCCGAACGTCTTGTTTCGGGGTTCAGCGTGCTTTCAAAAACCGCACCGAATATGGTCGGCGAAATTCCGCTCCAGTCAAAATCCTCACTTGCCTTTCTCAGAAGTAAATCCTTCAGCTCCTCCGTGAACGGCGGAATCTCAATGCTCTCGTCTGCAAACAGACCTCCGTTCACATACGGAAACGCTGCAAGTCTCGGGTTATCGTCTGCGAGATATTTGTCGCGTTCCTCCTCCCTTGTATCAAGGATTTTGAACAGCTCCGCCAAAGCCCTGCGCATTCCGTTCACGGGAACGTCCTTCAGATAGTCATGAAAGCAGGAATGACTTCCGAAAATTCCTGCGTCCTCGGCATACATGCAGAACACCAAGCGGACACACAGCGCATTCAGACTTTTCAGCGAATCCTCATCGGGGTCTTTATACTGCACAAAAAGTCCGTCATACAGCCGTCCGACAATATCCCCTGCCTGCACGGATATTTCCGTTTCGCGTTTCAGAAGCTCACTTTCGGTGTCGGCAAGAAAGCTCAGACGGTAGTATTCCTTCGGCAGATCTTCCAAAAGAATGGATTCAGGCTCGCCTGTCGGGTTTTCCATATCATAAATCAGAAATTCGGTGAAGTTTGACACCACAATGAAACGGGGGTGCTTTGATAAGGGCAGCTCCGTCACATATCTTTTTGCCTGCTGAAACGGTGACAGCAGCGTTCCGTCCGACTGCTTTATGGGTTTTCGCAAATCCTTGCCCCTGCTTTTTTGTTCAATCAGCACGCGTGAGGGCGAAATATAGCCGTCAATGAAGCTTGTGTGGTCAAGCATGACCTTGTCCTCAAAGCTGATGAGCTTCTCGGGGTGTTCCGCGCCCAGAACATCGCGCAGCAATGACAGCCAGAACGGCTGGCTCTCGCCCTTTTCATACCCTCTTCCCGACCAATATTCCGCAAATTCCCGTGCGGCTGTTTTTTGTTTTGTTCCGTTCATGCTTTTTCTCCTTATTCCGTCATTTGTTTTTCTTCAAAAGCGCAACAGTTTCAACATGTGCCGTTCTCGGAAAGAGGTCAACGGGCTGAACTCTTTCGGTGCGGTAGCCGAGTGTGCCGAGAATCTTGAGATCCCGCGCAAGAGTTGACGGCTTGCACGAAATATATACGATTTTCCCTGCTCCGGCTGCCGCCGCGGTTTCAAGAAGCGACTGAGCACAGCCCTTGCGCGGAGGGTCAAGAATAATCACATCGGGTTTGTCCTTCCTCAAAAGTTTCGGTGCGATTTCCTCCGCCGCGCCGCAGTGATATTCCGCGTTCTCAATTCCGTTCAGCCTTGCATTTTCACGCGCATTTTCAACCGCCTGTCCGACAATCTCAATTCCGACAAGCTTTTTTGCGCCCTCAGACAGATATTGCCCGATCGTTCCGATTCCGCAATATAAATCCCAGACAACCTCGCTCCCCGTCAGCGCGGCAAAGTCCGCCGCGATGTCATAGAGCCGTTCTGTCTGTTCGCGGTTGACCTGATAGAACGACTGCGGAGATAGGCGGAAACGGAATTTTCCGAGTCTGTCGGTCAGGTTATCATTTCCCCAAAGCGTTTTGAACTCCCTGCCCAGAACAACATTTGTTTTCCTTTCGTTTATGTTCTGCAAAACACCGCAGAGGTTCGGAACATCGGCACGCAAACGCGAAACAAGCTCGTCCGGATGCGGCAGCTTTGCCGATTTTGTGACAATGCACACCATCATTCCGCTCTCACCGCTCCGCGTGTATATATGCCGAATCTCGCCGCGGTCTGTCTCCTCGCAATACGGCTCAATCCCGAAATCGTGCATCCAGCCGCGGACACAGCTGATGACCCTGCCGCACCTTGCGTCCTGAATCAAGCAGCTGTCCATGTCAATCACTCTGTGGCTGTGACGGGCAAACATTCCGATTCCGTCTGCCGAAACGGGCAGCTGTGCCTTGTTGCGGTAGTGACTGATATTTCTGCTCCCGACGCACGGCGGCACATCAATATTAAGACCGCCGATTTTCCTCAGACAGTCCTCAACCTTTCGGCGTTTAAATTCAAGCTCGCCCTCATAGCTGACGTTTTGAAATGAGCAGCCGCCGCATTTATAAAAATGCACGCACTCCGACTTAATCCGCAGCTCTGACGGTCGAATCACCTCCAAAAGCTTGCCTGCGGCATGGTTTTTCATGACCTTAACAATCAGCACGCGGACTCTCTCGCCATACAGGGCATACGGCACAAAAACCACAATTCCCTCCGCTCTGCCGACGCCGTCTCCCTCGTCGGTTGTTCCTGTTATATCAATTTCAAAAATATCATTTTTGTTCATTGCATTTCTCCGCATTCTGAAAAATTTTAAGGTTGCGCGCAAGCACGCTCCGACCGCGCCATGCAAAGGCATATCCGCCCCAGCGGCGCATAAATTCACGGTTACTCATGCCGTCGGGCATGACCTCTTCCAGCCGTGTTATCCGTCCGTTCAGGAACTCGGGCAAGGCGTTCTGCGTCAGTCCGCGGTTGTGCGGACAAACGGTCTGGCAGCGGTCGCACCCCCAGCACAGTCCGCTTTTCAGAATCAGCTGTTCCTCGTGCTCTGTCAGTTCTCCGCGCTTCTGTGAAATATGCGACACGCACTTTTCAACATCAAAGCTGCCGTCCGCGCCCAAAGCACCGCCTATACATTCCTCGATGCACCTGCCGCAGTTCATGCAGGTTTCCCGAAGCGGGCGGTCACGCTCAATCGGGAGCGTGTGCGTGACCTGACCTATAAAAAAATACGAGCCGTATTCACGGCAAATGAGCATTCCGTTTTTGCCGAAAAAGCCGAGTCCTGCCTCATATGCCGCACGGCGGTCATTCAGCCTGCCGTTGTCAACATGGATTTCCGATTCACTGCCCTCGGCGCAAAGTGCGCTTTGAATCGGCTTAAGCCGTGTCCGCACAACGCTGTGATAGTCCGCACCGCGTGCATACATTGAGATGTTGCTGCCGCTGTCCTCTGCGTAATATGGAAAAAGTGCGACAAATGAGTTCTCGGAAAAACCGCATTTTTCAATTCCAAGGCTTTTGGCAAGCGACAGTATTTTTTGCTTCATCATAGCTCGATTCGTCCCTGAAGTGCGCGCGTGAGCGTGATTTCGTCGGCATATTCCAGTTCTCCGCCGACAGGCACGCCATGGGCAATTCTCGTCACCTTAACACCGAACGGCTTAATCAGCTTGGAGATATACATTGCAGTGGTCTCGCCCTCAAGATTCGGATTTGTTGCCATGATGACCTCTCGCACTCCGCCTGCGGCAATTCTCGCCATCAGCTCCTTGATTCTGATGTCATCGGGTCCGACCCCGTCCATCGGCGATATTGCGCCGTGAAGAACATGATATACTCCGCGAAATTCGTTGGTGCGTTCCATCTGCATGACGTCCTTCGGGCTTTCGGTGACGCATATTGTGCTGTGGTCGCGCACGGGGTTTGCGCAGATTGAACATTCCTCGCTGTCGGAAAGGTTCTGACAGGTTTTGCACCAGCAGATTTTCTGTTTTGCCTCAATGATTGCGGACGCAAAACGCTCCGCCTTTTCGCGCGGAAGATTCAGCACGTGATATGCGAGTCTCTGAGCGGTTTTGCTGCCGATTCCGGGCAGCTTGCGGAACTCGTCAATCAGGTTTTGCAGGGGTGAAACGTAATAATCCATCGCTATCTCCTTTTCTGTAACATGTAAAAAAACGCACCGACCGCAGTCTGCACGCTTTTTTATTCTCTGAAAACCGCGGACGCGCTGTGCGCCGCGAATATTATTTTGTCAGTGTGACGGTGTTTGTTGCCTCATCATATCCGACTTCATATTTTATTGCTTCCGCAAGAAATCTGAGCGGAATGTAGGTTCTGCCCTCTTCCTCATTGAGGAACGGCTCAACGTCCATATTGATTGTCTCGTCTGTGCCGTCCGCGCCCTTGAAGAAAAGAAGGTTGCTGCCGACCTGCATGACGAACACGTCGCCTGCCTCGTTTCTGCCGAGAACCAGCTTGTCCTCATCGTTCCATGTCACGTTATAGCCGAAATATTCAAGCGCAAAGCGAATCGGAACAAATGTTCTGTCGGCATGGGTGACAACGCTTCCCATTCCCTCGGCAATGACTGCCGTTTCTCCGTTTATTATGATTGCCGAGCTGTCGGCGAAAACTGCCGCGGACGTCAGAAGCACTGCCGCCGCAATGAGACTGCAAATTATCTTTTTCATATATATTCTCCGTTCTGCCGCAAAAAATGCGGTCTTTATTTGTATACAGTATATCATAAATATGCTTGATTTTCAATAAAATTTTAATAAAATCTTGATTTTTGGAACAAAACAACATATAATTATGTTATAAATCAGTATATTTTCCGAAAGGTTGTGCAAATGATGATGAAACCGATAAAAATGAAGCCGTGCTTCAAGCAGTATATCTGGGGCGGAGACAATATCCGCGCCGTCTACGGAAAGGACACTCCCGAGCCGCCCGTTGCGGAGAGCTGGGAGATTTCGGCTCACCCCGACGGTCTGAGTGTGGCTGACGGCGGCGAATGTGACGGAATGACAATTCCTCAGCTGTGTGAAAAGTTCGGGAAAGAGTTTTACGGCAGCAGCATGGAAGCGGACGAGCCTTTTCCGCTGCTGCTGAAGATTCTGGACGCGAACGACAGGCTTTCGGTTCAGGTTCACCCCGATGACGCATATGCAAAAGTGCATGAAAACGGCGGCAAGGGAAAAACCGAGGCGTGGTATATTCTGCACGCGGAGGAGGGCGCAACGCTGATATACGGCTTTGCCGAGGATATAACAAGAGATGAGTTCCGCAAGGCAATTGAGGAGGGGCGGTGCGAGTCTGTTCTGAATCATGTTCCGTGCAGCGAGGGCGATGTGTTTTATATTCCTGCCGGAACGGTTCATGCGGTCGGCAAGGGGCTTATGATTGCGGAAATTCAGCAGTCGTCCAACACGACCTACCGTGTATATGACTATATGCGCCGTGACGCGCAGGGAAATCTCCGTGAACTGCACATTGAAAAAGCACTTGATGTGAGCCGCACCGAATCGTCAAGGGGCAGCGAGAAATGTGTCGGAACGGTTGAGAATGTCGGAAGCGGACGCGTGAAACACATAATCGCAAATGAGTTTTTCTGCTTTGATGAAATTGAAACGGACGGAAAGCTTGAAGCAGACACGAAAGGACGCTTGCATCTCGTGTTTGCCGCAGACGGTGATTTGTGTGTCGGCGGACTTAAACTGAAAAAGGGTGACAGTGCACTTATTCCTGCATGTGTGGGGAAATATGATATTGAAGGAAAAGGAAAGCTGCTGCTATACTACAAATAAAAATTTTTTTATGGGGGCATCGCCCCCACACCCCCTGCGCGCCGTCATTCGTCTCGGTTGGATTAATTTGCTCAAACACAGAATTTTACGAGCAGCGCGAGTAGGGCTCCCAAAAAGCTCCGCTTTTTGGGAAAGAGGAGCAGCCAAGCTCAAAGTGATGTCCGACCGACAAGGGAGGACTGAACATAATTGCTTGCGCTGCTCCGCCGCCGCACAGATTAAAGCCGAAATCATCGGCTTTGCTGTGCTGAACCGTGCGCACAATTAGGGAGAATAAAATGTGTGCGCACGGTTCACGGCGAAAATCCGTGTTTTTCGCAAAATCCAACTGCGAGCCAAACAACAAGGCGCGGAATAAAAGATATACTTTGCGGATTGACCGCAAAAAGCTCAAAACCCGATGCTTTTCAAAAATTTATCTGAAAGCTTAACGGGTTGTCCTCAGAAAAAATCATAAAATCCGCGCCTTGTTATTGGTTTTGATGTCGGATTTTGCGAAGGGCATGGATTTTTGGCGTGAAACGCACGCACAAATTAATCGGTTTCATTACAATGTGCGTGCGTTTCAGTCCGACAAAACCGCTGACTGCGGTTTTAATTCGGACGGCGCCCAAAATCCCTTGTCCGAGCAAAGCAATTTCGACACAAAACCAATAATCGGCGCAAAAGGGGTATGGGGACAGCGTCCCCAAAAAAAATATTTATTTTGGTATAACAACCGTTTCACCGTCGGCACTTGCGGTCATGCATGACACCTGCGATATGTCGGACAGCCCGTGCTCCTTAAGCTGATTCCGCACCCAGTCGTCATTGCGACCGAGACGCTGCATGTTGTGACGGTTCAGCCGTCCGCTGTCAATGATGACATAGCTTATGCTGCTCGGGCGCGCGGTCAGTCCTGCGTCCGATATGGTGACGGGTCGGTGGTCGGCGGAGGGAATGACGCTCACAACGCCGTTTGTCTCCATAATAACATAGTCAACCTCCGAAAGGCTTGCCGCACCCGAGTTGCGTATGATTTCCATGAGATCGTTGAGGTTGAGCCGCTGATTCTCCATCTCGCGGCGGTTCAGCTTCCCCTTTTCATAGAAAACACTCGGCAGACCGAACAAAAGCTTTCTTGCACCAAAGCTTTTATATGCGCTGAACGACAGAATGACCTCCAGAATGAGCAGAAGCGCAATCCCGATCAGGCTGTTTGCCAGCGGCTGTGAGGTGTCCTGAATCGGCAGAGCCGCCACCTCCGAAATCACAATGGTGACGACAAGCTCCGCCGGCTCAAGCTCTCCGATCTGACGCTTCCCCAAAAGCCTCAGTGTCAAAACAACAAAAAAATACATTATAACCGTTCTGATAAAGGTAACAAACAATTTTCAGTCTCTCCTTGCTGTGCCGCGTGACAAAATCCATGCGGCTTTTTTGTGTTGCACCGCGTGCCGAAATCCATGCGGCTTTTTTCTGTTAGTAATATTCCCCGAAAAATAAAAAATATGAGCATTGCGGGAAAAATTCACAAAATTGCTTCCGCATCATATTATATGTCATAAGCTTTAAACGGAGGTGCATGACTTTGAATGACAGCAACCGAAACGGAGAGGGCACGCTGATAGTTCAGGTTTCCACGGCAGACCGCGCCCTGCCGATTGCCGACGCAAGCGTGATTGTTTCAAAAACGGACGAAGAAGGCGAGACACTGGTTAAAATCATGAGAACCGACAAAAGCGGCAGAACCGAAAAACTGCTGCTGCCCGCGCCGCCTGCGTCAAATTCGCAGTCCCCCGGGAAAGGTGACAGATACAGCCAATACAACATACGAACCGACTACCCGGGTTATTATGCAACGGAAAACCTTGGCGTTCCGATTTTTGACGGTCAGACCTCAATTCAGCCGATTGAGCTGATTCCGCTTCCCGAGGGGGTTGAGAGCGGAAAAAGAGTGACCGTGATTGAAACGGAACCCGACAATTTATAGAAAGCATTGATATGATGAGGGTGGTGAATTGAATTGGTAGGAAGACCATACATACCCGAGACGATAACGGTTCATCTCGGAGCGCCCGACTCGTCCGCGGCAAACGTGACGGTCAGCTTTCCGGGATATATAAAAAACGTGGCGTCAAGCGAGATTTTTCCGACATGGCCCGAAAACGCGCTGAGAGCGAACATATACGCCCAGATTTCATATGCCCTGAACCGCGTTTACACGGAATGGTACCGCTCGCGCGGCTATGATTTCGACATAACAAACTCAACGGCATATGACCAGTCGTTTGTGAACAACAGAGAGGTGTTTGAAAACATCAGCCGGATCGTTGACGAGATTTTCAATAACTACATAAGACGCGAAGGGAATGTCGAACCGCTCTTTGCCGCATTCTGTGACGGAATCCGCGTACAGTGCAACGGTCTTTCGCAGTGGGGCAGCGTTGATCTTGCGGAGCAGGGATATGTTCCGTTTGACATATTGCAGTATTACTACGGTGACGATATTGAGCTTGTGCGGGACGCACCGATTCAGAGCATAACGGAGACCTACCCCGGAACGCCGCTGCGTCTCGGCAGCGCGGGGGGAGACGTGAGACTGATTCAGGTTCAGCTGAACAGAATTTCAAAGGACTATCCGCTGATTCCGAAAATCGATCTGACAGACGGACTGTTCGGCATTGAGACGGAGGACGCGGTCAGGGAGTTCCAGACCTCGTTCAACCTTGCGTCCGACGGAATTGTCGGAAAGTCAACGTGGTATAAGATACAGTATATCTATGCCGCGGTTGCAAAGCTTGCGGAGCTGAACTCGGAGGGGGTGCGGCAGGAGGATATTCCACAGCAGTTTGAATACAGCCTTTCGCTCGGCGACACGGGAAATTCCGTCAGGGCGGTTCAGTATTACCTTGCGACGGCGGCGATATATAACAATGCAATACCGCCGCTTGTGATTGACGGAATTTTCGGCAAATCAACGCTTGACGCGGTGAACGCGTTCCAGCGCGAATACGGCTTGCCGATTACGGGAATTGTTGACGAGGCAACATGGAATAAGCTGACGGAGGTATACCGCGGAATCCTGGACAGCAATCCGCCGCAGTTCATCGTGAATGAATATATCCCATACCCCGGCACGCCCGTTGCTCCCGGAGACCGCGGCGACGCAGTGCGCGTCATTCAGGAGCGGCTGTCGTATATCTCGGAGTTTTTTGATAATATTCCCGATGTTGAGGTGACGGGATATTTTGACGAGATGACCGAGGCGGCGGTGAACGCATTTCTGGAGGACAGCGGACTTCCGCCGAAGGGATTTGTGGGTCCCGGTGCGTGGGCATTGATTGAACAGACATATCTGAGTCTGCTCAACGGAGATTTGAAAAGCCCCGGGCAATATCCGGGCTATGTTCTGGGAGGGGAGGAGCAGTCATGAGCTATACATCAAGACGTGACAATGCAGCAAATGTGAGGGAACTTCAGGAATATCTGAGATATATTTCGCGCCACACAAACGGCGTGCCGTATGTGAATGCGGACGGGGTGTTCGGCGCGAAAACCGCGGCGGCGACAAGCGAGCTTCAAAGGAGGTACGGACTGCCCGTGACGGGCACAGCCGATCTTCCGACATGGACGGCTGTTACGGAGGCATACCGCAGCCTGCAAAGAAGCACGCGTACGCCCGTGCCTGTGCATGTTTTTCCGCACAGTCTGCCTCATATGAGCGAGGGTGATGATTTTGACGAGGTTTTCGTGCTTCAGGTCATGCTGAGAAGAATGGGGAGGATATACCAAAACATCGGCGATGTGGAGATAAACGGCACGTTTGACGCAATAACCGCCGCTGCCGTAAACGATTTCAAGGGCTGCTGCACGGGTCTTGAGGCGGACGGCAGGGTTGACAGGGAAACATGGAATCTGCTTTCCGAGACCTACAGCGCGTTCACCCATAACGATTGAGGTGTTGACATTTTGCCGCCGTTTTGATACAATATGAAAAGCATTGGAGGTTACGGGAATGAGAATGAGAAGAAAAAAGCACCGTGAGGAGAGAATTGAGGTCTGCTCCGAGTGGCTGATTGATGATATAAGAAACTATGGAAATGACATAAAGGGCGTGTTCGGTGACGGCAAGCCGCTGCACATTGAAATCGGCTGCGGAAAAGGCGGCTTCATCAGCCGCATGGCAGAGCTGAACCCCGGAATAAACTATATTGCGTTTGAGAAAAATCTTGACGTTCTGGTGCTTGCCATGGAAAAGGTGAAGGAGAAAAATCTGAAGAATGTCAGGTTTGCCGCAGGGGACGCGGAGGCTCTCGGCGATTTGGAAACCTCCTCGCGCGCAGAGAGAATATACATAAATTTCTGCGACCCGTGGGAAAAATACGGACACAGAAAAAGACGGCTGACAAACGAGAGATTTCTGGAGATATACCGCCGTGTTCTGACGGAGGACGGCGGTATACATTTCAAAACGGACAACAGAAAGCTGTTTGAATATTCCCTTAATTCGTTTTCGGATTTCGGCATGAGACTCAAAAACATAACCCTTGATTTGCATGCAAGCGGCTTTGAGGGGAATGTCATGACCGAATATGAAAAGCTGTTTTCGGACAAGGGTCAGCCGATTTACCGCTGCGAAGCATATTTCAGCGCGCCGCAGGAACGCTGAGAGTTGTGCAGAGCGCAAGCGCGTGTGCCGCAATGAACGAGACATACGGCTTTGACACGACAGGCTCCAGAAAACGCGTCGGCATGAAAAGCCAGTTATATATGCCGCTCAGGCGGAACGCGTAGAGCAGGGCTGCCGTCAGGGCATAAAGCGCATAGGAAACAAGTGCGGGAATCCAGAAATCCGCGGCACTGAAGGACTCATCGAAAAGGTGCGTCAGAGTCAGGCGGTGGAGAAACAGAAAGATGAAAAGCGATGCCGTGATCAGAACAAATGCGGCGGCTTTGTTCTCGCTGAGAGACGCCCTGCCCAGCATGAGGGCGGCGGGAATCAGCGATGCCGCAATGCCTGTCAGAAAAACCTTCAGAGCCTGAAAAACGGTGCTGCTGAAAATATACATGGCAAACATTCTCCTTAAAATTATATTACATATATATATACTATCCTAATCCTACTTTAACACATAAATGTGAGAAATTCAACAATAAAAGAAAAAAATAAATTTTTTTTGAAAAAGCCCTTGACAAAACAGTGCAAAGGTGGTAAAATATTTGGGTAAAAGCAGAAGTTCCGCTTCTCTCCTCAGCTTACGGCGAAAGGATTTTGATTTGTATATCGGCGCGGAGCTTATGCTGTGCGCTTTTTTTGTTGCATATGCAGCGGAGCGCAAAAAAAATCGGAGGTGTTTGAACATAGCTAAGCAGGAATTGATGATTAACGAAGAAATCAGAGACAAAGAGGTGCGTCTGATCGGTCCCGACGGCGCCCAGCTCGGTGTTGTTTCAGGCAAGCAGGCACAGGCCATGGCAGATGAGCATAACCTCGATTTGGTTAAGATTGCTCCGCAGGCAAAGCCGCCCGTGTGCAGAATCATGGACTACGGCAAGCATAAGTTTGAGCTTGCAAAGCGTGAAAAAGAGGCGAGAAAGAACCAGAAGGTCATCAGCATCAAAGAGGTGCGTCTCAGCCCGAACATTGACGACCATGATTTTAACACAAAGGTTAATCAGGGAATTAAATTCTTAAAAGCCGGCGACAAGGTTAAGGTTTCGGTGAGATTCCGCGGCCGTGAAATCACTCACAGTTCAATCGGAAGGGACTTGCTGCTCAGGGTTCAGGAGGAAATGAGCGAGTTCGGAACGGTTGAAAAGGGGATTAAGATGGAAGGGCGAAACATGGCTATGTTTGTAGTACCGAAAAAAGCCTGAATCGAAATTTGTCCCTGCTCCGAAAGGACAGGTTCAGAAAAAAATGCTTTTATCATCAAAAGCATAATTATGGAAGGAGAACAAAAAGATGCCTAAAATCAAGACACACAAGGGTTCTGCAAAACGTTTCGGCGTGACAAAGAACGGTAAAATCAAAAGAGGAAAGGCGTACAGAAGCCACATTCTCAACAAGAAGTCAACAAAGAGAAAGAGAAAGCTCAGACGCGGCGGCTATTTGTCATCTGCAAATGCTTCGACAATCAAGAGCATGATTCCGTACAAATAAATCGCGGAAACAAACACGGGGCTGTGCAGACTTTTGCACGGCGAAAAATGAGCGGCTGTGCCGCAGGAAAAATTTGATGAAAGGAGTCTTTACACATGGCAAGAGTTAAAGGTGCTATGCACACACGGAAAAGACGTAAAAAAATATTAAAATTGGCAAAGGGATACAGAGGCGCGAAGAGCAAGCTCTTCAGAACGGCAAATCAGGCTGTTATGAAGTCGCTGACATATGCATACCGCGACAGAAAGCAGAAGAAGAGAAACTTCAGACAGCTTTGGATTGCGCGTATCAACGCAGCAGCGCGCATGAACGGCATCAGCTACAGCCGTTTCATGAACGGTCTTAAAAAGAACGGCATTGAAATCAACAGAAAAATGCTTGCCGAGATAGCGGTTTCCGACCCTGCCGCATTCACAAAGCTGGTCGAAAAAGTCAGATAAAACGATTTGAAAAGGGGCTGTAAAACATACAGCCCCTTTTTGTGAAAATCGGAAATTAATGCGGATTGTGAAATCAGGCATATCGGACATGAGCCCGTGCGCCTGACGCCATGCATCGGTTTTTTAATTTCCGCAATAAACCAGAAGAGAATAACTGCACGGAGGTATACATAAAATGGGCGGCGGAGAACAGATATACAATCCCGTTTCGGGAATAAACAGAATGATAACCGACGTTGAAAATGCGCTGAATCCTGTTATGTTTCAGCTTCACCCGCTTATGAGAATTATGGGAATCATCAATCTCGGGCTTGTTGCGGGCGTTTTTTTTCTCATGCTTTTCTATATGTATTTCATACGCAAGCACCGTTTGGCGAACAAGCTGCGCAACCCCGAAAACTACATCACTTCGGCGGCTGTTCTGCTTGTCTATATTGTTCTGAACATGCACCCCTTGAAGCTCGGTCCGTACATTGAGCTGAATTTCGGACTGATTGCAATGCCGGTCATCGCAAAGCAGATGGGACCGCTTGTTGCGTGCATTTTCGGATTTTTGCAGTATGGCTCGCAGTTTCTGACGGGACAGGGAGATTTCAGCATAACATCGGCACTGCTTGGCTGTATCAGCGGCATGATATACGCGCGTTTTCTCTATGACCGCAGAACAAAATATCTGCGCTGTCTGTGGGCAAAGCTGCTTGTCAACATTGTCTGCAACATATTGCTTGTGCCGATGGTCACGGGCGATGTCATGACGGTGGAGCTTGCCGACCAGATCACAAAAAGGCTGATTTCAAACATATTCCTGGCACCGATTCAGGCTGCTGTGATTTATGCGGCACTGCTGGGCTACAGGAAAATCAAGGAATTAATCAGAAATATGAGATAACGCGGAGTGCGGATTTATGATATACAGAATTTCGGGGAAGGATAATAAAACGGCAAAGTCAATCAAGACTTTGCACCGAAAAAGCGGACGGACTGCCGCAGGACGGTTTGTTGCCGAGGGCAGGAGGATTTGTGAGGAGGCGTTTTTATATGCCCCCGACAGAATATACTGCACGGTCATGTCGGAGAGCTTCAGCGCGGGCGACCCCGAGGCGGTCAGACGTGCGGAGAGCGTTTCGGGGCGCGTGTTCATTGCGTCGGATTCACTCTTTGCGGCAATTTCCGACACCGACACACCGCAGGGAATCATGCAGGTTATGGAAATGGATTCTCAGCCGTTTGAGGTGACGGACGGTGTGACGCATATTGCGGTGCTTGACGGCATATCCGAGCCGGGAAACATGGGAACAATCGTTCGGACGGCAGAGGCTCTGGGCTTTGACGGACTGTATCTCACACGGGGCTGTGTGGACATATACGGTTCAAAAACCGTCAGGGCAACAATGGGGTCGCTGTTCAGAATGAAATTCAAATGCGGCTGCACCGCAGACGACATTGCGGAGCTTGGAGAAAAAGGATTTTCGCTCTATGCGACAAGTCCGACGGGCGAGACGGCACTTGAAAACTGCACATTCGGCGGCAGATGTGCAGTGATAATCGGCAACGAGGCGCACGGAGTGACAGATGAGCTTCTGCGCATGTCGGATATGCGGCTCAGAATCACGATGGACGGAAACGCGGAATCGCTGAATGCCGCGGCTGCCGCAGGAATTGTTATGCATTGGATAAAAAACAGAAGAGAAGGTTAGAGACTGAAAATGAAATTACTGGACGAATTATGGCTGCACTGTGTCTGCGATTTTGAAGCGGACATTGCGGCAAAGCTTGCAGGGGTGTTCGGCGAAGATGATGAGGGCTTTTGCTCGGACGAGATTGACATTGCGATACTGAAAAAGCTCGGCGTTCCGACAGAGCTTGCGGATAAGCTGCGCGACCCCGGAATATACGGTCAGGCGCAGGAAATCATCGAATACTGCAAACGGGACGGCATAAGAATCATCACTTTGGAGTCGGAGGAATATCCCGAGGCACTCAGACATGTTGATCTGCCGCCGAGAATCCTTTTCACAAAGGGACTTCCTCTTGAAGAGAGCTGCGGCGCACTCGGCGTTGCGGTTGTGGGGTGCAGAAAGCCGACCGAACACGGCAAGACCGCCGCGAGGGCGATCGGAAAAAGCCTTGCGCAAAGCGGAATCTCAGTCGTTGCGGGACTCGCCGAGGGAATCGACACGGAAGGTCACTGGGGCGCGATTGAGGGCGGCGGAAAAACCGTTGCCGTGCTTGCAGGCAGTGTTGACAACATATACCCTGCGTCAAACAGAAAGCTCTATTACGAAGTTTTAAAACACGGAACGGTTGTTTCGGAGAGACCGCCCGGAACTGCGGTCAGACCGTATTTCTACACTCAGAGAAACAGAATCATTGTCGGGCTTTCGCGCGGCACTGTCATTGTTGAGGGTGCAATGAAGGGCGGAACGGCAATAACCGCGAACTGGGCGGAGAAATATAACAGAGACGTTTTCGGCGTACCCGGAACGCCTGTGTGCTGGCAGTCCGAGCTTCCGAACGCGCTGATTTCGGACGGCGCGATTGTTGTGAAAAGCTTTGACGAGCCTGCGCGGTATTACGGCGAACAGCTGCCGGCGGAGGTCAAGGCTCCCGAAGAAAATAAGACGTCAGACTGCCCGTCGCCTGCCGGGCTCGGTGCGGAGGAGCGGAAAATATACAGCTTTTTATATGACTGCGGAGGTGCTGCAACAAACGAAGAACTGCTTGAGGCAAGCGGACTGACGCAGAAAAAGCTGAATGTTCATCTCACAATGCTTTGCATAAAGGGTATCATAAGACAGGAAAGCGGAAACAGATATATATTGGTTAAATGAAACTGAACAGAAAACCGGAGGATTTTGACAATGGCTAAAGCGACCGGAAAGAAAACAAGCGAAAAGAAGAAAAATCTTGTGATTGTGGAGTCGCCGGCAAAGGCGAAAACCATAAAGAAATATCTCGGTTCAAGATATGAGGTCACAGCGTCCATGGGACATCTGCGCGACCTCCCGAAGAGTCAGCTCGGCGTTGACGTTGAAAACGATTTCGAGCCGAAATACATCACCATACGCGGCAAGGGAGACCTGATTGCACAGCTCAAAAAGGAAGCGAAAAATTCGGCAAAGATATTTCTCGCAACCGACCCTGACCGCGAAGGAGAAGCAATTTCATGGCACCTTGCAAATCTTTTGAGCCTTGACCCCTCGTCCTCATGCAGAATAACCTTCAATGAGATAACCAAAACCGCGGTCAAGGACTCAATCACAAAACCGAGAGCGATTGACACCGATTTGGTTGACGCACAGCAGGCACGCCGTGTGCTTGACAGAATTGTCGGCTATCAGCTCAGCCCCCTTCTCTGGAAAAAGGTTAAAAAGGGTCTGAGCGCAGGCAGAGTTCAGTCTGCGGCAACAAAGCTGATTGTTGACAGGGAACGCGAGATTGAGGCATTTGTCGAGGAGGAATACTGGACAATTGACGCAAAGCTCACAAACGAAAAGGGAAAGCTTCCGTTCTCGGCAAGGCTTTACGGAACAACTCCGAAAACAAAGCTGAAGCTGCCCGATGAGACAACGGTCAGAGGAATTGAGGAAAGGCTCCGCGGCGCGGACTATTCCGTCCTGAACGTTGTGCGCGGCGAGAGAAAAAGAACCCCTGCGCCGCCGTTCACAACAAGCACGCTCCAGCAGGAGGCGTCAAGAAAGCTCGGATTCACGGCGAAGAGAACAATGGCTGCCGCACAGCAGCTCTATGAGGGTGTTGACATCAAGGGCAGCGGCAGCGTCGGTCTGATAACATATATGAGAACCGACTCGCTCCGCATTTCGGCAGAGGCACAGCAGGAGAGCCGCGGATATATTTCGGAGCGGTTCGGCGGGGAATATATTCCGAAAACGCCGAGACAGTATAAGGCGAAAAACGGCGCACAGGACGCGCACGAGGCAATCCGCCCGACGTCGGTGCTGTTTGAGCCCGAGCGCGTGAAGGATTCGCTGAAGCCCGACCTGTTCAAGCTATACAGGCTGATCTGGAACAGATTTCTTGCGAGCCAGATGTCAAATGCCGTGTTTGACACGGTTCAGGCAGACATTTCGGGCGGAGATTATATATTCAAGGCAAGCGGAATGACGGTGAAGTTTGACGGTTTCACCGCGGTATATGTTGAGGGACGCGACACCGAGGAGGAGAAGGACGGCAAGCTGCCGCCGCTTGAAGAGGGTCAGACCCTGCTGCTCCGTGACATTGAAAGCAAGCAGCATTTCACACAGCCGCCTGCAAGATACACCGAAGCGTCGCTGGTCAAGACAATGGAGGAGGACGGAATCGGACGCCCGAGCACCTATGCCCCGACAATCACAACCATAACGGCGCGCGGATATGTCGGACGCGAGGGGAAGGCACTCTTCCCGACAGAACTGGGAACAATCGTGACGGAGCTGATGGAGCAGTATTTTTCGGATATTGTGAACATTGAGTTCACGGCGAACATGGAGAAAAAGCTTGACAGCGTTGAGGACGGAACGAAGGAGTGGAAGGACATAATCCGCGAATTTTATCCGCCGTTTGAAAAGACGCTGACTGCCGCCGAGGAGGCAATCGGAAACGTTGAGATACGCGATGAGGTGTCCGATGTCAAGTGTGAAAAGTGCGGAAGAATGATGGTGTATAAGCAGGGACGGTTCGGAAAGTTTCTCGCATGTCCCGGGTATCCCGAGTGCAAAAATACGAAGTCAATCGTGAAGGAGCTTGGGGTTGACTGCCCGATATGCGGCAAGCCCGTTCAGGTCAGAAAGTCGAAGAAGGGTGTGACATATTACACCTGCGAGACGGGAACGGACTGCTTCCTTTCATGGGACGAGCCGACAAAGCTCAAGTGTCCGCAGTGCGGCGCGATGCTTCTGAAGAGAAGAGCATTCCGCGGCAGAGGACCGTTCAGATATGTCTGCATGAATGAGGAATGCGGATATACCGAGACGCCGCCAAAGGAGAAGAAAAAGTAGAACTGCGGAAAAGAGTTTGCTGAAAACTCCGAAACGCATGAAAAGGAAAGAAGATTAAATCACATGAAAAAGAGAGTGCAGCTGTCGGCTGCGCTCTCTTTGCTGTTGAAAATGACCAATTAATTTGTCCGTTTTGTTGTTAAATTGTGAATGTTTTGTAAAGTTTGCGCGAAAATATTGCATTATGGAAAAAAAAGAGTTATAATATAGAATGAATACAAATGTGCGGTACAGGATATATTTACGGGGGTGTGCGGTATGCAGAACAGAATATTTCAAAATACATGCAATCAGTTAAAAAAGGATATACACAGAAAAATCGGGATTATGGACGAGAACGGCTTCGTCATAGCTTGCAGCGACGAGAGCAAGATCGGCTATCAGAACGAGACGGTCATTGCCCACTTTGAGACAAGCAGCGAGGAGTATGCCAACGGGGGCTATGTGTTCCGCAAAATCGAAACCTGCAACAAGAGCGTTTATGTTGTTTTCTGCGAGGGTGACGATGAGCTTGCGCGCGGCTATGCGGCATTTCTCGGCACGCATTTTCTGACGATTAAGCAGTATTATGACGAAAAATATGACAGAAACAGCTTCATTAAAAATATAATACTCGACAACATTCTGCCGAGTGACATTCTCTACAGAACGCGCGAGCTGAGGCTTTCGGTTGAGGCGGAGCGTGTTGTTTTTCTGATACGCGCTCACAAGAGCATGGAGGTTTCGCTGGTTGACGTTCTGCAAAGCATATTCCCCGACACGGCGCGGGATTTCGTTGTGCGTGTTGACGACCGTGACGTGGCGGTTGTCCGCGAGGTGAAGCCCGAGTTCACAATGAAGGACATTCTGAAGCAGGCGCAGGATATGCACGACACGGTGAATGCGGAAGCGATGGTGAAGGTCTCGGTCGGCATTTCAACCATTGTTGACACGATTCAGGAGCTTGCACGGGCATACCGCGAGGCGAGAATTGCACTTGAGGTCGGCAAGGTGTTTGACACGGAGAAGAACATCATCAGCTATGACAATCTCGGAATCGGCAGATTGATATATCAGCTTCCGACAACTCTCTGCGAGCTGTTTCTGAATGAGGTGTTCAAAAAAGAATCCATTTCCGTGCTGGACAGCGAAACAATCTACACCATTCAGAAGTTCTTTGAGAACAACCTGAATGTTTCGGAAACATCAAGAAAGCTTTTTGTTCACAGAAACACCCTTGTCTACAGACTGGACAAAATCAAAAAGCTGACAGGTCTTGACCTGAGAGAGTTTGATGACGCAATAATCTTCAAGGTTGCGATGATGGTCAACAAATATCTGACATCGGAGCCGACAAGAATGTAGACGCGCGGGAGTTGGACACGGTGTGTTTTAAGTCCCGTGTGCCTGTGAAATTTTCAAAAGCCGGACAAGAGCGTCCGCGAAAGGTTATCGAAGCTATGATTGAGTTTAAAAATGTGACAAAGGTATACGAAGACAGCGGAGTGCGTGCACTCGAGAATGTTTCGTTTTCGATAGATAAGGGTGAATTTGTGTTTCTGGTCGGACCGTCCGGCGCGGGCAAATCAACCCTGACAAAGCTTATAATCAAGGAGGCAGAGCCGAATTCGGGAGAGATTTTTGTGAACGGTTTTGACCTCGGAAAGCTGCCGAAGGGCAAGATTCCGTATCTGAGGAGGAGCATCGGCATGGTGTTTCAGGATTTCAGACTGCTCCCGAACAAAACGGTTTATGAAAATGTTGCGTTTGCGATGCAGGTCATCGGCGCGTCGAGAGGCGAAATCAGACGAAACGTGCCGAACGTTCTGTCGCTTGTCGGTCTTGCGCACAAGGCACGCATGAAGCCCGGACAGCTCTCGGGCGGCGAGCAGCAGAGAGTTTCGCTTGCGCGTGCGCTTGTCAACCGTCCGCCGGTTATCATTGCGGACGAGCCGACGGGAAATCTTGACCCCGACACGGCATGTGAAATCATGCAGCTTCTGAGCGACATCAACAAGCGCGGAACAACCATGATCATTGCAACACACGCGAAGAATTTTGTTGACGATATGCACAAGAGAGTTCTTGCAATTGAAAACGGACTTCTTGTCAGAGATGAGGCGGAAGGGGCATACGGCTATGATATTTAGAAACATCAAATATTTCTTTGTGCAGGGCTTCAAGGGTCTTGTTGCAAACAGCCTGATGACACTTGCGTCTGTGGGAATTGTCATTGCAAGCCTTGTGCTGTTCGGCGTTTTTGTGCTGTTCGGCATGAATCTCAACTATATCGGCGAACAGATAAAGGAGCAGTGCGAGATAAACGTATATCTTCCGAAGGACATGACGCGCGATGAGGTGCGTGAAATCGGAAGCAAACTCGGCGAAATTGAATATGTGAAGGAGGCTCACCTCTACACAAAGGAGGAGCGGCTTCAGAACTATAAGGAGGGCGTCTATGAAGGGCGTGTTGAGGTCATTGACACGCTGGAGCAGGACAACCCCCTGCGCGATGCATATGTGCTTTCGCTCACAGATGTGAGCCGTGCAAAGCAGGTTGCGGACGAGGCGGCAAAGATTGAAGGCGTTGAAGAGGTCAAAAACAGTCAGGATCTGATTCGGAAGATAATTTCAATCACGAACGCGGTGCGGCATGCAAGCGTCTGGCTTCTGCTGATTCTTGCGGCAATATCGGTGTTCATCATTTCAAACACCATTAAACTCGGAATGTTTTCAAGACGAAAGGAAATCAACATAATGAAGTTTGTCGGTGCGACAAACTGGTTCATAAGATGGCCGTTCATAATCGAAGGAATGATTCTCGGCTGTATCGGCGCGGCGGCGGCGTCCGCAATCATCATTGCGGGCTACGGTTCGGTTCTGCCGTCCGTTGCGGAGTTTATGGGAAACATAAAGCTGCTGGAGGTTCCGGAGATAATACACACGGTCATAATCGGATTTTTTGCAATGGGTATGGGAATCGGCATGACAGGCAGTGCCATGTCAATCAGAAAGCATTTGCATGTTTAACCTGATGCCGGGCACACGGGAGCCAAGCCGCTGTATGACCTGTAATTCAAAGAATTACTGTCTTTTTGAAACGTTGTTCCTGCAAAAATGAAAAGCAGAAAATGCGGATAACTGATATAAAAAAAGCCTTTCCTTCAGGGGAAGCCTCAATTAAAAAAGGAGCGTCGGATATGAACAGAAAAACGGTTAAATGGATTGCGGCTGCAATTGCGGCAGTGTTCATTTTTGTGAGCTTTGCGTCAATCATTGTCGAGATGGCATATGCAGCACCCTCGGTTCAGGAACAGCTGAAGCAGTCCGAACAGAAGAAGAAGGACGCGCAAGCCAAGCTCAACGAGGCGAAAAGCAAAAAGCAAAAATCCTTTGCCGAAAAGGAGCAGCTTGAAAAAGAGGCGGTTGCGCTTCAGTCAAAGATTGACAGCATAAACAAGCAGCTCTCGGCGACCAAGCAAAATCTTGCGGCAGAGGAGACAAAGCTCAGTGAGGCGACGGCTGCGGCGGAGGCGAAATATGACGTTTTTCAGGAACGGTTCAGAATCATGTGCGAACAGGGAGACGTGAGCTATCTTGAAATGCTGCTTTCCGCAAAGAGCTTCAGCGATTTTGTTGACAAGGCGGAAATAATGAAGGAAATCTCGGAATATGACAAGAAGGTTTTTGACGAGATGGAGAGCGCGAGACAGTCAATCGAAGCGTCGCGTGACGAAATTGCAAAGCTGAAGGAGACGCAGGAGACCTCGGCGAACAACCTCAAAAGCCAAAAACAGGAGCTTGCAAAAAAACAGCAGCAGCAGGCTGACTACATAAAAGGTCTTGAAAGCGATGCGGCGGCATATCAGAAGATAATCGACGCGGAGGAGAAGGCACAGGCAAGCCTGAAGGCACAGGTTGCGTCGGCACTCAGCACAACAACGCGCGGCAAGGCATATGTCGGCGGTGAATTTATGTGGCCGACACCAAGCTGCTACACCGTGACATCAAGCTTTTCACCGCGCAGAAAGAATCCCGTTTCGGGCGTTTATAAGGCGCATACGGGAACGGACATCGGCGCACGCTACGGTGCGGATATTCTTGCGGCAAACGGCGGAACGGTGACACTTGCAGGCTGGAACTCGGGCTACGGAAACTGTGTCATCATTGACCACGGCGGCGGCAAGGCAACGCTGTACGGGCATATGAGCGCATACAGCGTGTCAAAGGGTCAGACGGTTTCAAAGGGTCAGAAGATTGGCTCTGTCGGCTCAACGGGAAATTCGACAGGACCTCACCTGCATTTTGAAATTCTGATAAACGGTACGGCTGTTAATCCTATGCAATATTTTTAACCTGATAACTAATATCGGGTTAGTGTAATTAATCCCGCCTGATTTGCATATTATAGGCAAGAGGCAGATTTAGCCGAAGAAGGGAGTCCGCCGCACGGAACAGGTGTTCGGACAGACGGCAAACGGGAACCGAATCCGCCCGAAGGGGCATGGTTCAACACCCGTGCGCTTTGTATTCTGAGCTAATCGGGCGGCACGAGGTAGAGACATGTATATAAAAAAATCGGTTTTAATTATATGCACCGCGGTCATAGTTCTTGTGACGGCGGTCGGAACTGTTATGGCGGTGAACCCGTTCGGAGCGTTTCGGTTTGATGATTTTTTCAAGCTGAACACGGGTGTTGCGGTGCTGAGGAATTATTTCTATGAGGACCTTGACAGCGAAAAGCTTGTTGACGGTGCGCTGCTCGGCGCGTCCTACAGTGCGGAGGATCCATACACCGTCTATATGAATTCAAAAACCGCGGAAAGCTTTCTTGAAAGTGTGGAGTCGGACGATTATACGGGAATCGGTCTTTACATCACAAACGATCCCGAGGACAGCCGCGTGACGGTTGTGTCGCCGCTTTCATCATCACCTGCCGAAAAGGCGGGCATTGTTTCGGGAGACAAGATTCTCGAAATCAACGGCGAGGCGGTGTCGGGTGACAACATAGACGAGGTTGCGTCAAATCTGAAGGGCAAGGAGGGAACGGAGGTTCACCTCAAAATCCTGAAAAAAAGCTCGGGTGAGACGGCTGAGGTCACTCTTGTGCGCGAGATGATCAAGCGCGAGACCGTCAGCTCGAAAATGATAGACGGAGAGGTCGGATACATTCAGATAACCCAGTTCGGTGTGAACACCTATGACGAATTTGCAAAGCAGTTCAATTCATTGGTTGACGGCGGCATGAAAAAGCTTGTGATTGATTTGAGAAACAATCCGGGCGGATATGTTGACGTTGCGGTTCAGATTGCGGACACTTTTCTGGACGACGGCGAAATCGTATACACTCTGAACAGAAACGGCAAAAAGCGTGACTATAAGGCGGAGAAAGGCTCTGTGAAGCTGCCCGTTGCGGTTCTGACAAACGGCGGAAGCGCAAGCGCAAGCGAAATTCTGACGGGTGCTCTGCGCGACCGCGGAATTGCAAAGAGCATCGGCGAAAAAACCTTCGGAAAGGGTGTCACTCAGATTCCCTATCAGTTCAGAGACGGGAGCATTATGAAAATAACCGATTCGAGGTATTACACGCCGAACGGCGTCTGCATTGACAAGGAGGGCATTGAGCCTGATGTCACGGTCAAAATGAGTGATGAAAAATATGCAAACATATCAAATCTCACATTTGCCGAGGACGAACAGCTGAAAATGGCGGTTGAGGTTCTGAAAAGCGGAGAGAAATAGGCAGGTGCGGATCGGGCTTGTTTCGGAGCGCAGGAGAAAGCGCGGAGGTCTTTTTGAGGTGTTTGACAGGAGGCTTGCCGCGGAAGAGTTTGAGACAGGGGACGGGTTCTGCACGGTGGAGGCGGTGAGCCTTCCCCAAACCGCCGAACGTCTCGGAAATATGAAGCCGCAAAAGGCTGCGGCGGCGGTGCTGCGTGCGGCGGATATGCTGCGGCGGCGCGGAATTGAGAAAATTGTGTTTTCGGAGGAAACCGCGAAATATACCAAAGAAAAACGCTCGGGCGGACGTGAGATTTTCTACCGTTTCGTGCCGGAGTGTGTTAAGACGGTTGCGCCGAGATGCGGAATCTGTCTGCACCGTGCAAGTGTCGGTATAGCGGACGGCGATTCGGGCAGAATAAGTGAGTATCTGATTCGGGGGCTGTACCGCGATGTGCGCGGAATCAGACTGTATACGCAAAGCGGAGCGCGCGCGGAGGAGCTTTGTGCACGGGTTCTGGACGAGACGGGAATGCCTGCGGCATACACTCTCGGTCAGGGCGGCATTCGGCGCGAGGATATATTCATTGACGCTGAAAATTCAACCGTGAGAATCGGGCGTGACATTGTTGTTGACGGGATTGAGCTTGACCTTGATTTGAGGGGATATTCCGCGGACACGCTTGACGTTGCGGCTTGTGTGAATGACGACAGAATGCTGAAAATGGTGAAAGCATATATATGCGGCAAAAATAAGTTGACTTTATGAGAAGTATGCTTTATAATATACAAGTATATTGTTTTATCGGCCCGCGATAAAACAAGCAATTTATTTTGCGGGCAGGAAGGCTATGGGAACAATATGGAAAACAAACAGATTATGCTCACTGACGAGGGGCTTGCAAAGCTTGAACAGGAGCTTGAAAATCTCAAAACCGTGAGACGTCAGGAGGTTGCAGAGAAAATAAAGGTGGCAAGGGGCTTCGGCGACTTGTCGGAGAACGCGGAATATGACGCCGCAAAGGAAGAACAGGCGCACATTGAGGCAAGAATTGTTCAGCTTGAAAAAATGCTCAAAAACGCAAAGGTGATCGACCAGGACGAAATAGATCTGAACAAGGTCAGCATCGGAACACGCGTGAAGGTGTATGACGAGGATTTTGAGGAAGAAATGGAATACAGCATTGTCGGCTCAACGGAGGCAGACCCCGACCTCTTCAAGATTTCGGACGAGTCACCCGTGGGCAGAGCACTCATCGGCAGAAACATCGGCGAGACCGTTGATGTTGAAACCCCGGGCGGAATTGTTAAACTGAAGATTTTGAGCATAAATAAGTGAGAAGGAGACATAGGACAGAATGAGCGATAATAACACACAAAAGCAGCAGACTCAGCAGGACATCGGAGAGCTTCTGAAAATCAGACGGGACAAGCTTTCGGAGCTTCAGGCTGAGGGAGAGAATCCGTTTGATGTGACGACATATGACATGGACTGCCACACGGAGGATATAACCGGAAATTTTGAAGAGTTTGAGGGCAGGAGCGTCAGCATTGCGGGACGTCTCATGTCAAAGCGCGTGATGGGCAAGGCGTCCTTCTTTGATTTGAGGGATAAGACGGGCAAAATTCAGCTTTATGTCACACGCGACGAAATGGGCGAGGAGCCGTACAGAAAATTCAAGAAGCTTGACATAGGCGACATTGTGGGAATTAAGGGCGAGGTGTTCAAAACTCACAAGGGCGAGATTTCGGTCAGAGCAAAGGAATATACTCTGCTCAGCAAATCACTGCTTCCGCTGCCCGAGAAATTCCACGGTCTGCGCGATCAGGATCTGAGATACAGACAGCGTTATGTTGACCTCATTGTGAATCCCGAGGTTAAGCGTGCGTTTGAAATCAGAAGCCGTGTCATAACGGAGATAAGAAACTATCTTGACGAAAGAGGTTTCATGGAGGTTGACACGCCGATTCTGAACACAATCCCGGGAGGTGCGGCGGCACGTCCGTTCATCACGCACCACAACACTCTGGATTTGGACATGTATATGAGAATTGCGCCCGAGTTGTATCTGAAGCGTCTCATTGTCGGCGGACTTGAGCGTGTTTATGAAATGGGCAGACAGTTCAGAAATGAGGGAATGGACGTCAAGCACAATCCGGAGTTCACCACAATGGAGGTATATCAGGCATATACGGACTATGAAGGCATGATGAATCTCACGGAGGATTTAATCAGCACCGTTGCGGAGAAGGTTCTGGGAACGACCCGGGTTACATACCAGGGTGAGGAGGTTGACCTCTCGCGCGGCTGGGCACGCATGACGATGATTGAGTCGATTAAGAAATATGCAGGAGTGGACTTTGCGGAGACAAAGAGCGATGAGGAAGCGGCAGCAATGGCGAAATCGGTCGGCGTTGAGCCTGAGAAGGACATGGCACGCGGCGAGATAATCAGCCTTGTGTTTGAGGAAAAGGTTGAGGAAAACCTTGTTCAGCCGACGTTTATATATGAATATCCCGTTGAGGTTTCGCCTCTTGCAAAGAGATATAAAGACAATCCGGCATTCACGGAGAGGTTTGAAATATTTATCACAAGACGCGAGTTCGGAAACGCATTCAGCGAGCTGAATGACCCGATTGACCAGAGGGAGCGTTTCCTGAAGCAGGTTGAGAAACGCGAAAAGGGCGATGACGAGGCAAACATGATGGACGAGGATTTTGTCACGGCTCTGGAATATGGTATGCCTCCGACGGGCGGTCTCGGAATCGGAATTGACAGACTTGTCATGCTCCTGACCGACAGCCCCTCAATCCGCGACGTTCTGCTCTTCCCTACAATGAAGCCGCTGGAGAAATAAAACACCGTGTTTTCAAGGGTTTACGGGTAACAGATAATCGAATTTACCCACATTTTACCCATTTTAATAAATTGAAAACCGACTATATGACAAAATTTAAGACCTATCTTTGTTTATAGAGCAAGGATAGGTCTTTATATCTAAATATTAAATGAATTTGACGAATCAATATAGCTATGTTAATATATACATATATATTTAATAAAATACTAATGTATGAAGAAAAGTCGTTTTGGAGGAAAAACATGTATTTAACTGACGATAAGATAACTGAAATAATACTTAAATATGTTACAGATAATAGAGCTTCGCAAGCGGTATTAATTGATGGAGAATGGGGTTCTGGTAAAACCCGTTTTGTCAACAAAAAACTCATTCCTGCTTTAAAAAATAAAGTGAATTTAAAAAAGACTATATATGTTTCTCTTTATGGTGTAAATGAAGTTGCACAGATAATGAATGAAATGTATATATCTATTATGGAAGAATTTTTTAATAAAAAACTTAAGAAAAAAAGAGGTGAAAAAATAACTAAGGGTATTAATATTATTTCAAAACTCATCTCTACAGGTATGAAATATTTTAATTTAGATTCGAAAGATTTACCGAAAATGAATGATTTTGCGGAAATAAATAATGCAATTATTATATTTGACGATTTAGAAAGATGCTCGATAGAAATTAATCAATTGCTTGGATTTATAAATAATCTTGTCGAGCATAATTCAATAAAAGTTATCATTGTTGCAAATCAAGCTGAAATCAATAATACAAGGACGTATAATGATTTAGCACAAAAATATTTGGTGGCACTTACTCCAAATTTGACACTTGATAAGTCCGAAACGTTAAAAGACGAATCTAATAAAAATAAGAACTCATTGATTGATATTGAAACACTGCAAGAAAGAACAAAATCTTTATTTGAGAAAGATATCGTATATGAGAAAATAAAAGAAAAATTGATTGGATTAACGATAAAATATCGTGCCAAATTCGATGATATATACGAAAGCGTAATAGATGAATACATAAAAGATACTGATATAAAAAAGTTTATGAATTCTAACAAAGAGCTTGTTCTTTCGGTATTTGATGATTATTCTCACTTTAACATCAGAACATTAATATTTGCTGTAGTATCTTATGAGACAATTTTTAATATTGTATCAGAAATAAATTTTGACAATAAAGAACTTTTAGATGAGCAACTTAAAAATATTTTAAATTATATTGTATACACTTCCATTATGATAAAAGAGGGCAAAAAATTATATTGCTGGGATGATAATGGTAAACAGGCTGGTAAACTTTTCGATAGATATGGAGATATATTTGGAAATAGTATGTGGGGATATCGATTTGTAGATATTTATCTTACATCACAATTTATTGATAAAAGCAAGATTAAATCAATAATGACAGAGGTATTGAACGAAGAGAAAAATATTCGAGAAAATGCTCATTCAATGGACACTTATAGTATGAGCGAATTGTGGGGTTGGCAGTATTTAGAAGATGAAGTAATAAAAGAATTATTAGAAAATGTCGAAAAAGAATTGTCACAAAGTAAATATAATCCAATACATTTTAAAAATATAATATGCACATTGATGCAGTTGGAATATGCTGGTTTTAAAACTATCAATTCAAATTATTATAAAAAAGTAATTACTCATATGAAGAAGTATTTAGAAACAACGCCTGAATGTCTCAAAAAAGAACAATTAGAGATTATAAGTTCTGACCCTAAAACTATTGATAAATATAATTCAATTACAAAACCATTGTTTGATGTTATAACAAAAGAATATGAGCAAGATAGAAAAAGTATAAATGATTGTTTTGACCTTGAAAGTGATTGGGGTAAAGAATTTGAAAAAATTTGCCAAGAAAATAAAAACACTTATATGTTAGATAATAAGTTTTTTTCATACTTAGATGTAGAAAAAATAATAGCAAAATTAAAATCATCTGATGTAGAAAACATTTACGCCTTTATAGAGGGAATAAAAAGTATATATAGTTTTGAAAACTTGTACGACTTTTTCAAAAAAGATTACGCAAATTTAAAAAAGTTCTTAGACGAATTTAATGTTGAAGAACTAAGTTTTGGTAAAATAACTAGAAAAATTGCTTTAGAACAGTTGCAAACCAAATTGGAAAAATCTCTTAAACTAATTGATAAAAATAATTGAACAGGGTTTACTGGAAACTAAAACTGCAATATCAGTTGAAAGATTGGTATTGCAGTTTTTATTTTTATAAATTTTAGAAAAACTATTGACAAGCGTTTCTACACAGTGTATAATAAAAACAAGATGTAGAAACGAAGGAGGATACTACAATGAAAATATCAGAAACCGAAATGGAGATTATGAGAATAATCTGGGATAAAAACGATAAGGTAACGACAAGTGAGCTTGCCGAGAAAATGCCTGATAAAAAGCTTACGACTATTTCTACCCTTGCCGGCAGACTTATTGATAAAGGCTGCTTAAAATCAGAAAAGATTGGTCGAAGCCATGTTCACGAATATGAAGCGATTATATCGGAGCAGGAATATCAGGCAATGCAGACAAGGGAATTTGTAAGGTCAATTCACCGTGGCAGCGCAAAGAGTCTTATTTCAGCTTTGTTCCGTGATGAAGACTTTACAAAAGAAGATATTGATGAACTCAAAAGGTTTATAGAGGAAAAGGGTGATGAATAATGTTAGAGTCAATAATAATATCAACCCTTGCAGGCTCAATAATTTGCACAGCGTTGTTGATATTCAAAAATAAACTTTTGTCACTACTTGGAGGAAAGGCATTATATTACATAAGCTTAATTGCAATGCTTGTGTTTATTCTGCCAATGAATATCGGGGATATATCACTTCCTAAAGTTCCTGTAAATCAAACAATAAATGTAACTGGATTTGAAGCCACAGTTCCGGATGCTAACACTGATACTGCTCCGGCACAGGTAGTTCCTCAGGAAGCTCCGCAAGAAGTACAGCATAATGAAATGCCGCAGCCCCCAAATTTAGTAAGGAGATCCAATCCAATAACAATGCAGGAAATACTGCTTGCAGTTTGGCTTTTAGGCTTTATAATTTCAATGTTCAGATACTTTATATCTTATTTCCGCTTTAAAAAGAAAATCTGCGGATTTGATGTTCACGAAAACATAAATGGCGTTGAAGTTATTAAAAGCCCGTTGGTCGCTTCTCCTCTTGTGTTTGGATTTTTTAAGCCCACACTTGCGATCCCTGAGATTGAAATGAACGAAGAAAATTATAACCTTGCAATCAAGCACGAAATGGTACATTACAAGCATCACGACAGTTGGTTTAAGCTCTTTGCAGTAATTGTCAATTCAATTTGTTGGTTTAATCCGATTACATACTTTATGGTGAATTTAATCGGTGAAGCGTGCGAATATGCTTGCGATGAACAAGTAACAAAAGAGATGGATATGACTGATAAGAAGCAGTACAGCACGATGATACTGTCAATGGTTTGTCAGGCTTCTCCGGCTCTTTCAAGTAATATGGTTAAAAACAAAAAACAACTTAAAAGGAGGTTCGAGATGATTATGAAAAAGAAAAGATTTAGTGTATTCAGAACAGCATTATGTACGGTGCTTATGTTATCACTTACCTGCGGCAGCGTGGTATTGGCAAATGAAGTTGCTCCGCTTGTATCTTCATTACTTAAAGACGATTATGTGTATATAACGAACTTCGGACAGGGAAATTATAACGAGTTTGTACCTGTTGAAAAAGACGGTGTGTATTATCTACCATTAAGAGAGTTTTTAAATAAGAGCGACATTGAAAATGATAAGATTAAGTATGACAATGGAACTATCACAATAGATGTATGGTCTAACGAGGTAGGATTTGGCGGAAGAATATACTTTACAGACAGTGGAGAAAGTGTCCACGAAGATGCAGAAGAAGTGTATCCTGCAAAACATATTTGGAGCACAGAATGTACGATTGACAGTAAGAGTGTTAAAATTGCAAATACAGAAATGCAGTTATCGAATGCTCCATATCTTGAAAATGGAATAACATATGTGCCTTATGAGTATATAGAATTACTTAAAAGCTTTGAAAATAAGATGGAAAAAAAGAAATTCAATGATTACACCCACAAATTTGTTTCTGTAATGAAGTATGGATTTGATAGTTTTGAAAGCAAATTTTATTGTGATGATGTCGGCATTGATTATTTGCCTATACAAAAAGATATTAACAATATTCCAAAAGATAAAGATACGCCTCTTTTGATTTCAAGTAATTGGTACAGCGACAATGCTGATGTATCCGTTTCAAAAACTGGCTATCGAACCAAGTTTAATATGAATGTGGATTTCTACGACTACAATTTTTCTGATGAAACCGGTAATCTTGAAATTGTTCTAAATAAAGTAACCCGTATATACAGTAAAGGAAGCGATATAGAAGGTCTATTTACTGCTAAAATCAACGGCGAAACAGTTTATGACAATGAAGTTGGTTATATAACAAATCTACCTATTCCTGCAGGCGAAGGTATCGTTGATATGGGTGAAACAAAAATTTATGTCGGTAAAATGAAATTTAGAGTATTTTTCTTTGGTTATGGTACTCGTAATGATGATTACAGCATAGTCAGCAAAAAAAATCGTGAAATAGGTAAAATGGCGAACACAAAAACTGTCAGTGTAAAGATAGAAGAAGCGAAGTTAAACGGGCACTACATTACAAGAGCAAATAAAGAAAACTTCTTCCAATATAACAACGATGAATGCTTTGCAAATATAGGGTTAAGATTTGATGATTATGAGGAAATAATACATAATCATTATCATATCAATCGTGAAGAAAATCAACAAATAAAAGTTATAGATGAAAATACATATAGTGGACACTTTTATTTTGCTAAAAACGAAACTCGCATTGATTCATTTGACGCTATCATAACATTGCTGCCCGGCAATAAATTTGAGTTAAAATCCAATGACAGCAGATACATTGTCAGAGGTACAACAAGCGAATTTGTTCCACAGTGGCAATGGTCTGAAGAGCAAAAGAATGCTCCTATTCCACAGGTGGTAATGATTGATGAATGATGAGCAGCAAAATAAAGTATGGTCTGCCTGGATTAACGAAACTAAAAAGACCATAACCATAAAAGAATCCTCAAATGCAAAGCAAGTATTCTTTGAGAGCCGTGAAATTGGTATGGATGCCATTATGAAGCTTGTTTCCAAAGGATATAAAATTGGTTAAAATTTGATAATGCCATATAGCAAACTAAAATTTGTTGTATGGCATTATTTTTTTGTTACACAAATGTAATTTGACATAGCACAGTATATATGATAATATGTATTGATGAAGTTTACATAAATTTCCTCTTGTAGTGGGATTAAGTGCTGCAATTGGAGTTTATGATAATATTCTTTCGTCCATCGCTTATAAACTACCCAAGCTCATAGCGGGCATGATGCACCCTTGGGAACAATAGGCTTATAAGGATGATAAGTGTCTATTTTTACGGAGTGTATATATCCGGTATGTTTACTTTTCAGCCCGTCAGTTTTTTTGGTGCCTAGTAATGGAAAGTAGCCGGGGCAGACGCAGGCGAAATTCATCATTCTGTACTATCCCACAGAATAGGGTAAAGTAAATCTGTCTTACTATCGGACACGCTATGCGTGATCGGGACCGATGTGTAAACGAAACGATTTCTCGATAACCCGTGAACGGGGGTACTATGCCCTTAAGAGAACTAAAAGTATTTTATGGAGATGTAAAAACCACTACCCTTTTGGGTATGAATGAGGTCTGAAAGAAAAACCGATTTGGTTTTAAGGAGAAGAACACACAAAGGGAGAGTTTTATGCCCTTTTGCAGATGTGGAGAAAAATTTATATATTGGAGATATGAAAACACGGTCAATATTTGACGGTGTTTTTTCGTACTTAAAAAGAAATTGTCTCGGTTTCGTGGTTGGGATAAATTTCTGAAAGGGGGTGTTGCTTATGTTATTAAATTTCAATACAAATAATCCTTTTGAAAAAACATTAACATATAGATTAAACACTTTTATAAAAATAAACACCCCTGATCACAAAACCATAAAATAAAATCGTAGGTTTATATGGATAATATTTTTTCTGACTTATATCAGTATAAATTATCCGTAAACGAAACCTTATATCAAAGAATCAAAAAAATTATGGAAGTAAAAAATATATCAGAAGAGAAATTTTATACAAGGACAACCTTAAACAGAAATATAATGTATGATATTAAACAAAACAAATCAAGACCGCAACTCAGAACGGTCATAACAATTTGTATCGGCTTGAACTTAGAGCCTGATGAATCATTGGAACTCATAAGAATAGCCGGATATACTCTGTCAAATACCCTATTAGTAGATTGTGCATATATGGAGCTTATCTGTCATTATAATGAAACTGACATTTTCCAATGCAATGAAATATTGAAAGAAATGGGTATTGAAGAAAAATATCATTTAGGTTCAAGAGAAAGAATTAAAGGTTAAATTTGTGTACCGCAGATGGTTTTTGCTGTCTGCGGTATTTTTATGTCATTTAGTAAATGACGGAAACAGACGGATTTATGCAGTTTTAGGCATTGAAATTTATAAAAGCATTGAAAATGCAAGACTTTTAGCGTCATTTGTTAAAGTTATGAATGTTTTAAATGTCGTGTTATCATATACTCGTAATCCGGATTTACAATATTTTACGAGGAGGATTTTTTAATATGAAAATTCAAGATTTAATAATTGATACCAAGAGTTTAGGAAGTAAGCTGTGGCTTGTTGATGTTGCACCTGTGTATGAGTATAAGGACAACAGGCGTACAGAAAATATCACCGGTTATCGCTATACGGTTGCAATGCCTGAAAAAGGTCTTGATAAAATTAACATCAGAATTGACGGAAAGCAGCTTGTGGAAAAACCGAATGGCTATGCGGAAGTTTCGTTCACAGGTCTTGAACTGTCATTGTATATGATGAATAATCAGCCACAGGTCAAAGCAACTGCAACAGGTATAACATTGGTTAATAACAAGGCTTAAAGGCTATCGGCACGGCGGAGATTTTTCCTTAAAAAAATATTTGCCGTGCCGACCAATCCATAAGGGTTAGTATTACCCTTATGGATTGAATGTAGCATGTAGCAGAAAGGTGGTCGATTATATGTCAAATTCACAATCACGCAAATGGACTTTGGTAATAAATAATCCGCTTGAATGTGAGTTTACACACAAGCATATATGCGAAATACTGATGAGGTTTTTTCCTGACTATTTCTGTATGGCTGACGAGATTGCAAAAACGGGAACTTTTCATACTCATATTTTCATATATTCTCATTCCCCGATACGATTTTCAACGCTGAAAAATCGGTTTCCCATTGCTCATATTGAAAAAGCTATCGGAAGTGCAAAACAAAATCGTGATTATATATTAAAATCAGGCAAATGGGAAAATGATGAAAAATCAGAAACAAGTATTGAAGGCAGTTTTTATGAGTATGGCACTTTGCCAAAGGAACGGGATGAGAACAATCCCAAAATGAGCAAACTGATTGAGAATATCCGTGACGGAAAGCAAACAACAGAGATTATAGACGATACACCCGAATTTGCTTTTCGCATCCGTGATATTGATGCACTCCGTCAGGTGCTTAATTCAGAAAAATATTTAAGTGAAAACAGAGATTTGTATGTAACATATATTTTTGGTGCAAGCGGAACAGGTAAAACAAGGAGTATATATCAAAAGCACGATGCGAAAGAAATTTGCAGAATAACAAATTACCGAGCAGGCAAAGGTATAAATTTTGACGGATATTCAGGTCAGGATGTTTTGGTGTTTGAGGAATTTAATTCACAGATACCCATTGAAGAAATGCTGAACTATCTTGACATTTATCCTCTTAACCTTCCGGCAAGGTATAACGACAGAACAGCGTGCTTTACAAAGGTATATATTACTTCAAATATTCCCATGTCAGAACAGTATAAGGATGTGCAGATTTATCATCCTGAAACTTGGAACGCATTTTTAAGAAGAATACACAAGATTTTGGAATATCACAAGGATGGCAGCATTACGGAAAGAGGTGCAAAGCTATGAACAGACAAGATAAATATGTTTTAGAACGAAATACAAGATTGAAATATCAGTTTTTAAGATTAAAGACAGGCATTTACGAGGTAATGCATAAAAAATCATACACAATAATTGCAGTTACATACATACTTGTTGCTTTGCTGATATGGGGCATATCAAAAATATGTGTAAGTATGGAAATGGCAGATATATTTCAGGCATTTAACCGCATTGTATTTTATCTGTTATATCCGCTTTATGCAGTTGCCGGATTTATCGTTATGCTGATTATGATAGGAACTCCAAAAGGTGCAAAATCCATAAATGAAAATCTTTGGAGAATCGGTCTGACAAATCACGCAACGGAATCTCCCCTGTTACTCCGCAAGTATAAGGAAAACAAAGAATTTGATATTATAATTATGGAATTTGAGCCTAACGGCATACCTCTTTCAGAATGGCAGGACAAACAGGAACGGATTGAAACTGCATTAAATGTGCATATCATAAAATTTGAACAAGGCACAAGCAAAAGACGGATTTTGTTATACACAGTATCAAGCAATGAGGGTTTACCCAAAACTGTTTACTGGAAAGAAAAATATTTAAGTGATGAAGATTTTACGCTTATTTTCGGTTACAGTATGACAGGACAGGTTAAAATCAATCTTGCAAAAATACCTCATATACTGCTTGGCGGTTCGACAGGTTCGGGTAAAAGTGTACTGCTTAAACTACTCATTATGCAATGTATCAAAAAGGATGCGGAAGTGTTTATTGCAGACTTTAAGGGCGGTGTTGATTTTCTTCCCGAATGGCACAAAATGTCATATATCATAACAGAAGAAAATACTTTGCTTGAAGTTTTGACAGAGCTTGTAAATGAATTAGAGAACAGAAAACAGGTGTTAAGGAAATACGGCTGTGCAAACATTGGCGAATACAACAATGTATATGCTAACAAGATGAAAAGAATCGTATTTGCCTGTGATGAGGTTGCAGAGGTTTTGGATAAAACAGGTCTTTCAAAGGATGCAAAGGAGCTTGTAACACAAATTGAGGGTAAACTCTCTATAATCGCAAGACAAGGCAGAGCATTTGGAATACACCTTATTTTAGCAACTCAAAGACCGGATGCAAACATCTTGACAGGACAAATACGAAATAACATTGATTTCAGAGTGTGCGGAAGAGCCGACAATGTATTATCTCAAATCATACTTGATAATACAGAGGCAGCAGACAAAATCCCAAAGGAATCACAAGGATTGTTCATAACACATGACGGGGTTGTATTTCAAGGTTATTTGTTTGATGAAAAGGCTGTTTTCGTGGAATAAAGGATGTGGCAAATATGGCAGGCAGAAAAGAAAGAGCTGTACCCACTTGGGAAAGATATACCCTGTCTGTTGAAGAAGCTGCGGAGTATTTCAGAATTGGTGAAAACAAATTAAGAAAGATTATAAATGATAATCAGGATGCTGATTTCATATTGTGGAACGGCAACAGACCACAGATAAAACGCAGAATTTTTGAAGGGTATATCGACAAGCTCAATGTAATTTAATAAATTTATTGAAATCAGAACCTGCTTATGATATAATATGAATGTCATATAGTGGGTTCTTTCTTTTAGAAAGGAGCCGTTATGTCAGATAAGAAAAGAGATAATAAAGGCAGAATTCT
>CAKSIW010000017.1 GCA_934463175.1 uncultured Clostridia bacterium
GGACAGCGTTGAGGAGGTTCTGGTTCAGGCAGGCTATGCCGACGTCGCAAAGGCATATATTCTCTACAGAAAGCTGCACGAGAAAATGCGCAACATGAAATCGACAATTCTTGACTATAAAGAGGTTGTGGACAATTATGTCAAGATTAACGACTGGAGAGTGAAGGAAAATTCAACCGTCACATATTCGGTCGGCGGACTCATTCTCAGCAACTCGGGCGCAATCACCGCGAACTATTGGCTGAGTGAGATTTATGATGAGGAAATTGCCGGAGCACACCGCAATGCGGATATTCACATTCATGACCTGTCAATGCTCACGGGATACTGCGCAGGCTGGTCGCTGAAGCAGCTCATTCAGGAGGGTCTCGGCGGTGTTGAAGGAAAAATCACGTCATCGCCCGCAAGCCATCTTTCAACGCTCTGCAACCAGATGGTCAACTTCCTCGGAATCATGCAGAACGAATGGGCAGGCGCACAGGCATTCAGCTCGTTTGATACATACCTCGCACCGTTCGTTAAGGTTGACAACCTCACATATGACCAGGTTAAAAAATGCATCGAATCGTTCATATACGGCGTGAATACGCCGAGCCGCTGGGGAACACAGGCACCGTTTTCCAACATAACGCTTGACTGGACAGTGCCGGCTGACCTTGCGGAGCTTCCTGCAATTGTCGGCGGACGCGAAATGGACTTTAAATATAAGGACTGCAAACGAGAGATGGATATGGTCAACAAGGCATTCATCGAAACCATGATTGAGGGCGACGCGAACGGCAGAGGTTTTCAGTATCCGATTCCGACATATTCAATCACAAGCGACTTTGACTGGTCGGAAACCGAAAACAACAAGCTTTTGTTTGAGATGACATCAAAATACGGAACGCCGTATTTTTCAAACTATATAAACAGCGAAATGGAGCCGAGTGACGTCCGCAGCATGTGCTGCCGTCTGCGCCTTGACCTGCGCGAGCTGAGAAAGAAATCGGGCGGCTTCTTCGGCAGCGGCGAGAGCACAGGCTCAGTCGGAGTTGTCACAATCAACATGCCGAGAATTGCATATCTTGCCGAAGATGAGAACGAATTCTTCAAGCGTCTGAACCGTCTTATGGACATTTCGGCAAGGTCGCTGAAAATCAAGCGCGAGGTCATCACAAAGCTTTTGGACGAGGGACTTTATCCCTACACAAAACGCTATCTCGGCACGTTCAACAACCACTTTTCAACCATCGGTCTCATCGGCATGAACGAGGTGGGACTCAATGCGAACTGGATTCGCAAGGATATGACACACACCGAAACTCAGGAATTCACCAAAAAGGTTCTCAACCATATGCGCGACAGGCTGTCTGACTATCAGGAGAAATACGGTGATTTATATAACCTTGAGGCAACACCTGCGGAGTCAACAACATACCGCCTTGCAAAACATGATGTCAAGAGATACCCCGACATCATCACGGCAGCGGAGGACGGCGGAACTCCGTACTACACCAACAGCTCACATCTGCCTGTCGGATATACCGCCGATATTTTCGATGCGCTTGACATTCAGGACGAGCTGCAAACGCTCTACACCTCGGGAACCGTGTTCCATGCGTTCCTTGGCGAAAAGCTGCCCGATTGGAAAGCGGCGGCAACGCTTGTCAGAAAAATTGCGGAAAACTATAAGCTGCCGTACTATACGCTTTCGCCGACCTATTCGGTATGCAGGACTCACGGGTATCTGAACGGCGAGCAGAACACCTGCCCGATTTGCGGCGAAAGATGTGAGGTATACAGCAGAATCACGGGATATTACCGCCCCGTTCGCAACTGGAATGACGGAAAGGCTCAGGAATATAAGGAAAGAAAGCTCTATGACATTGAACATTCTGTTATGAAGAACAGCCATGCGCGAAATACGGAGAATACGGAGAATGCGCCGTGCGAATGTGCAAACACCGCTGCGGACAGAAAAGCTAAGGTTTTGCTCTTCACCACAAAGACCTGCCCAAACTGCCGTGTTGCGGCAAATATGCTTGAAAAGAGCGGAATTGGGTATAATAAAATTGATGCGGAGAAAAACGCAAAGCTGACCGAAAAATACGGCGTGAGACAAGCACCGACACTGATTGCGATATACGACGGCGGCTTTGAAAAATTTGCGGGAGCGTCGGAGATTAAGAAATTCACCGAAGCGAAAACCGCAACAGCATAGGCACACGAAAGGAAAAGCTTTTGATATGTATGATATAATTGTAATTGGCGGCGGCCCTGCGGGGCTGACCGCCGCACTGTATGCACTGAGAGCCGAAAAAAAGGTTCTTGTTCTGGAGGGACGCGGATTCGGCGGCCAGATTGCGTATACAAATGAAGTGGAGAACTATCCGGGAATCGCAAAGATGAGCGGTGCTCAGTTTGCCGATACACTTGTTGAACAGGTGATTTCGGCAGGCGGTGAAGTCAGCTTTGAAAATGCCGCGGAGATTCGCGGCGGAAGTATTAAAACCGTTGTGACCGACAGCGGTGAGCACGAGGCAAAAGCTGTGATTGCCGCAACGGGTGTCAGACACAGAAGGCTTAACGTTGAGGGTGAGGAACGGTTCATCGGCAGCGGAGTTTCGTTCTGTGCAGTGTGTGACGGCGCGTTCTACAGAGGAAAAAGGGTTGCGGTCGTCGGCGGCGGAAACACCGCTGTTGAAGATGCGATTTATCTTGCGGACATTGCCGAAAAGGTATATCTGATTCATCGGCGTGATGAATTTCGCGCAGAGCCGAGCCTTGTGCGCCGAATGCAGGAGGCTGAAAATATTGAGACGGTTCTTGATTCGACCGTCACGGAAATCCGCGGCGATGAGCTTTTATCGGAGATTGAGGTTCGGAATATTAAGACCGATATGCGGACAATCCTTGCCGTGAACGGAGTTTTTGAGGCTGTCGGGCAGCTTCCGCAGAATGAAATCTTTAAAGGTGTTTTGGAGCTTTCCGGGGACGGATATATTGTGGCAGGTGAGGACTGTGTGACAAGCACTGCCGGAATATTTGCGGCAGGAGATTGCCGCACAAAAAACGTGCGCCAGCTGACAACGGCAGTCGGAGACGGTGCGGCTGCAGCGGTTGCGGCATGTGAATATGTATCTTTTTAACGGGGGAGTTTCCCCTGCGACCCCTCTTTTTCAAGGCTTTGCCTTGAAGGATCGGGCGGCTGCGCAGCCGCAGACACGGTTTGCAAACCGTCCGAAAAGCCTTCCTCCCGGAAGATTGAGCCATGCCTTTTTATGAAACAAACCCTAAACTTCTTTTTCTGAGGTGGATTTTCCCGCAAAAAAGGGGGCTTGGTGGCAATTCCCCCATAAAAAGGAATTTTTTAAAAAATAAATGGGGGCATAGCCCTCATATTAATTTTTAAAAAAGCTTTTCCATCCACACCATATCATACCAACGTTCAAACTTAAATCCGCACCTGTGAAACCGTCCTGCCAACACATACCCCATATGCTCATGAAAACGCACGCTGTCCGCGGTTAAATATTCATCATCATGCTCCGTATATGCAATGCACGCATAAAGATTCAATATGCCGCGCGACTTCAGCTCCTCCTCCAGTGCCTCATAAAGCCGCCTTCCGATGCCGTTCCGCCTTGCGCCGCGCTTCACATAAACCGACACCTCAACCGAACGGTCATATGCCGCACGCGCCTTGAAAACCCCTGCATAGGCATACCCCAGAATCTCGCCGCCGCTTTCCGCAACAAGATACGGATACCGCGCAAGCGTTCCGCGGATTCTTTCTTCAAACTCCTCCGCGCTCGGCACATCATACTCAAATGTTATCGCCGTTTCCCTCACATACGGCGCATATATCGCAAGCAGCTTCTCCGCATCCTCCGGCACGGCAAATCTGATTTTTATTTCTTCCATATCACATTCTCCTTTTCTTCCTCCATTTTACCGCAAAATTTCAATAAATTCAATATAAATTTTGATTGTGCTTTACTTTTTGTATAAAATGTGGTAAAATAATTTTAACTGCTTTTAAGGAAGTGATTTCTTGAAAAATTCTTCGTCTGCCAAAGCCGTCCGCACAATCGGCTTTATGGCTGTTATAATATTCTGCGCAAAGTTTATGGGACTTCTGCGCGAAACTCTGATTGCAAGCGTATACGGTCAGGGATATGCCTCCGATGTTCTGAACACGTCAACACAAATTCCTCTTTTGTTTTTTGACATGACGCTCGGAGTTGCAATTCTCTCGACCTTTGTTCCCGTTTTCAATAAATTTCTCGAATGCGACGGGCGCGAACGCGCGCTCAGCTTTGCAAACACATTCATGACCGTGGTCACTGCATTTGCCGCAGTCTCCGCAGCTCTCGGAATGATTTTCGCAAAACCGCTCGTTCACCTCATGGTGCCGGGATATGACGCTGCCAAGGTCGCGGAAACCGCACAGCTCCTGCGCATTCTGTTTCCGTCCATAATATTCACCGCAGCAGCATACACCGCTGTCGGGATTCTTCAATCCTTCGGCGAATTTAACATTCCGTCAATCATCAGCGTGGTTTCAAACCTCATTATGATTCTGTATCTGCTCCTTGCAGGAAACCGCTTCGGGCTTGTCGGAGTCATTGTGTCAATGGTGGCGGCGTGGGCGTCACAGCTCATTGTTCAGCTTCCAAAGCTCCGCAAATTCGGCTTTCGTTTCCGTCCGCAGCTCAATTTCCGTGACGAGGGAATTGCCGAGGCGGCTCGGCTTGCCGTTCCCGTCCTCATCAGCTCATGGGTTCAGCCCCTCTGTGTTGTCATCAACATGGCATTCGGCTCGGCAATGGGCGACGGCGCGGTTTCGGGTCTCAACTGGGCAAACAAAATCTACATCATCATTGTCGGCGTTTTTGCATATGCAATCACAAACTTCATCTTTCCCCGTCTGTCGCGGCAAAGCGCAGGAGAGGACAACGGTGCATTCGCCGAAACCACAAGAATCTCGGTCGGCTGGGTCATTTTCATAATCGGCTATGTCTCCGCAATGTTCATCGCACTGAACCGCCCCGTCATCAAGGTTGTTTTTGAACGCGGCGAGTTTACCGCGGAAAACACGGCTCTCACGGCAGGCGCACTCATGTTCTATTCCTTCGGAATGGTCGGATATGCAATATGCGAAATCCTGAACAAGAGCTTTTACGCAATCCGCGACGGAAAAACGCCCATGTATGTCTCAATCTTCGGTGTCGTGGTGAATCTCGTGTCGGCTTTCATATTTGTACGTCTGTGCCGTCTTGAAGTCCGCGGTCTGGCTCTCGCAAGCGCGGTCAGCTCTCTGGCAATGGCGGCGGTTCTTCTGATTATGATTAACAAGCGAAAGAAAAACGTCATAACGGCGCACTTTGCGGTTAACTTCGCAAAGGTGCTGGTTTGCGGCGCGGCAAGCGCGGCTCTTGCGTTTTATATATACGGTGCGGTGTCGGGTCTCGGCGGCGACGGCACGGCGGCGGCTTTGCTCAAGCTCTGCATATCGGCTCTGCCTGCACTTTTGGTTTATGTGATTCTCGGATTCATACTCAAAATTGATGAAATAAAACAGCTTGGGAGGTTTCGCCATGAACAGTAACGGCTATTTTCTGACCATGTGGCTTGCCCTGTGGAACGGATGCATTAAAAAAAGCGTTCTCTATAAAGTGCTTTGCGCAATCTATTCGTTCATCTCGGAAAGCTGGCGCAAAAGCGTCATCACAAATTGGTTCAGACGCACATTTTTTGCCGAAAATGCGGCAGCTTCAAGTCTTGCGGGGAAAATCGCTTTTTCGCCGTTTGCACTGCTGGATTTTCTGCGGAGCAAATATCACGAAACATTGAACGCTCAAAAGGACAGAAGCATCGTTGTCCGCACCTGCAAATACTATCTTCACAATCTGCTTGCGCTCAATCTGCGCTTCATCGGAGCATTTGTGTTTGCGGCATCGGCAGCTGACCTTGCAATCTCCGCATTCCGCGGCGGCGGCTTCATGCTGAACGTCATTTCCATGGCAATCGGCGCGGCATTATATTTCCTTGATATTAATGTCACAAGCCTGCTTCGCGGCTCGCTTCTTGTGCGCTTCATCGGCAGCTGTCTCGGAACACAGTTCTCATTCAATTTCTTCTATGTGACAAAATGCGAGGGCGGCAGACGCATATACTGCGCCGCGCTGTTCGGCGTGCTGACGGGTCTTGTGTGCGGCTTTCTGGCACCGCTTTATGCCGCGGCTTTTGCACTCGGTCTGTGGTTTGTGTTCATGGTGTTTTATAAGGTTGAATTCGGCGTCTTTGCCGCAGTATTTCTCGCACCGCTCATTCCGACCATGGCACTTGTCGGTCTTTCGTTTCTTTGCCTTGCGTCGCTGATTGTCCGCGCGCTGACCTCAAAAAGATTTGAGTGGCGCACAGACGGCGTGGGTCTCATGGTGCTTGTCATGCTGATTGTATATTTCATTGCGGCGGTCACATCGTTCTCTCCCGTAAAAAGCCTTCAGATCTGGGCGGTTTATTTCGCATTCATGATATTCTATTTCGTGATTGTCAACACCGTTCGGACAAGAAAACAGCTGACCGACCTTCTGACCGTATTTTCAATCTCAGGGCTGCTTGTCTGCGTATACGGAATAATGCAGTATGTGTTCGGCTGGAACACGGCGCAGGCATGGATTGACGAGGAAATGTTCGAGGACATCAAAATGCGCATATATTCAACGCTCGGCAACCCGAACGTTCTCGGGGAATATATTCTTCTTGTTCTCCCCGTCACAATAAGCCTTATGTGGACAAAGCGCGGCACGGCTGCAAAGCTGACCTATGCCGCATTCTCTGCGGTTCTCGGCGCGGCACTGATTCTGACATTTTCGCGCGGCTGCTGGCTCGGGATTATGTTCTCGGCGGCGGTGTTCATCACCTTTGCCGCAGGCAAGCTCTGGGGACTGGCTCTGATTGCACTCCCCGTCGTTCCGATGATCCTGCCCGAAAGCATAATCAAGCGTTTTACGAGTATCGGCGACATGAAGGACTCCTCCACGTCATACAGAGTGTTCATCTGGATGGGAACGCTCCTCATGCTCCGCGATTTCTGGCTGACGGGAATCGGACCCGGAACGGAGGCATTCACCCAGGTTTACCCGTTCTATTCCTACAGCTCAATCGTTGCACCCCATTCTCACAATCTGTTCCTTCAGATCATCACCGAATCGGGCGTGATTGGAATATCGGCATTTCTGATTTTGCTCATTCTGTTTGCAAAACGTCTGACGGTCGGCTATCAGACCGAGGGCAAGGGCGGCGCGCTTTCCGTCATGATTGTCGGAATCGGCTCGGCGGCAGCAGGCTTTTTGCTTCAGGGAATGTTCGACAACTGCTTCTATAACTACAGAGTGTTTATGATTTTTTGGGCGGTGATTGCACTCGGCATATCCGCCGCGAATATTGCAAAAACCGAAAAAAAGAATATGGAGGTTGAAACGAATGCTTAAGGTTCTTCAGGTGTGCTCCGACACAAACATCGGCGGCGCGGGAAAATGCATTCTGACATATCTTGCTCATTGCGACAAAAGCCGATTTGACACTGCGGTTGTGCTTCCCGTCGGAAGCCTTCTGAAGCCGCACGTTGAAGCTCTCGGATTTCCCGTGTTTGAGGTTGACGCAATGGCTGACAAGTCGCTCGATTCCAAGGCGGTCAGAAAGCTTCTCGGAGTTTTCCGCAGCTTCAAGCCCGACATTGTCCACACCCACGCAAGCATGGCGGCACGAATCGCCGCACGGCTTTTCGGTGCAAAGGTTGTTTTCACGCGTCACAGCGTGTTTCCGCCGTCTCCGCGGCTCACGCACGGCTTGGGCAAGCTTGTCTGCGGTGCTGCCAACAATCTGACCGCGGACAAAATCATCGCGGTTGCAGAGGCGGCAAAGCAGAATGTCATCGATACGGGCGCAAGCGAAAAGAAAATTGAGGTTGTGCTGAACGGTGTTGAGCCTCTGCGCGCCTATTCCGAAACGGAGCTTGCCGCGCTGAAAAAGAAATTCGGCGTTCCCGACGGATATTATTCCGCGGCAATTGTCGCACGGCTTAACGAGGTCAAGGGTCACAAATATTTTGTTGAAGCGGCGAAAAAGCTTGCCGAAACGGGAATCCCGATTAAATTCTTCATCGCGGGAACGGGAGATATGGCAGAGAAAATCCGCACACAGATATTGTCCGAGGGTCTTGAGGACAGCGTGATTATGCTCGGATTTCTCGACAATGTTGAGCCGCTGATGAATCTCATTGACGTTCAGGTGAACTGCTCCTTCGGCACAGAGGCAACAAGCCTTTCCCTGCTGGAAGGAATGAGTCTCGGCAAGCCTGCCGTTGTCACCGATTTCGGCGGAAACCCCGGTGTCATCAGCGACGGCGAAAACGGTTTTATCGTTCCGACGCATGACGCGGACGCGCTCGCGGAAAAGCTCAGAGAATTGCTGACCGACAGTGCGCTGTATGCGCAGATGTGCGAAAATGCCAAGCGGATTTTCAACGAAAAATTTACAGCTCAAAAATATGCTGAAAATATAGAAAAGATATACCTTGAACTGGGAGGAAAACAAAATGGATAAACCAAAATTTAATTTTATTGACGCCTTGCTCATTCTGCTGATTGTCGCAATCATCGCGGTCGGCGCAAGTTTTGCCGCAAACCGCCGCACGGGCAAATCGGACGGTGAAGCCGCAGTGACGGTGGAATACCGTGTTCAGTTCACTCAGGCACAGCCCTCACTCGGAGAAGCATTCAAAAAGGCAGCCGAGGGCGGCGAAACCGTTTGGGTGAGCGAAAAGGAACGTGCGGAAGCACTCCTTGTTTCAGCCGAGGTCACACCCGCAAAAAAGATAAACACCGACCTTGAAGGCGAAAAGCTCGTTGAGGCGGAAAGTCCCGATTTGTGCGACATAACCGTGACACTCCGTTCTTCCGGCACTGAAAACGAAAAGCAAATCACAGCAGGCAGCGTTCCGATTCATGTCGGTGAAGAGGTCTCCGTCAAGGGCAAGGGAATTGCCGGCTACGGATATATCATTGACCTGAAAAAAGCCGACTGACAGCATTCGGCGGCTCTGTCAGACTCACGGCACGGGCTTTCGGAGAATTATGTGAGTCAGAAAGGTATTGGTTTTGAATATGTTTATTAACAAAGAAGGAAAGCTTTTCGGAAAAGTCAGCATAATTGACATTATTGTTATTCTTGCAATTGTTCTCGGCGGCTTTGGCGCATATATGCGTTTCATGAAGCCGAATGCCAAGGTTTCAACCGTCAGCCAGACGATTGAATATAAAATCCGCGTTGCAGGTGTCCGTGAAGGCACGGTTGACGCTCTCGGACAATTCAGCCCGATTTACAGCTGCGAGACAAAGGAATATCTCGGAGACATTGTGGGGATTGATTATGAGGACGCGTTTGATGACCGCGTCATGGCAAACGGCGAAATCAAACGGCTTGCCGTTCCCGGCAGATATGACGTGATCCTGACCGTCCGCGTTGACGGCAAGGTGAACGCCTCGGGCTACTACACCGCCACAAATCAGGCAATTTATGCAGGGGCGGCACACACCTTCAACTCGAAATATGCCCAGACGACAGGACGCATATGCGAGGTTTACGAGGTGCAGTGACGCACTGCACATTTCGGAGGTTCATTTGTTATGCTTAAGAAATTCTCGGCTTATTATAAGCCGTACATATTTGTTATAATTGCAGACCTGCTCTGCGCCGCACTTTCAACGGTCTGTGAGCTTGTTTTTCCGATGATTGTGCGATATATCACAAACACCGCCCTAAGCGGCGGACACGCACTCCTCCTTTCCACGGTTCTGCGGCTCGGAGGGGTGTATCTGTTTCTCAGAGTGATTGACACACTGGCAAACTACTATATGGCTGACATGGGTCACGTCATGGGGGCGCGTCTTGAAACCGACATGCGCCGCGATTTGTTCGACCATCTGCAAAAGCTCTCCTTCAGCTATTACGACAACGCAAAAATCGGTCAGATTATGTCGCGTGTCACGAACGATTTGTTTGACATAACCGAATTTTCGCACCATTGCCCCGAGGAGCTTTTCATCGCCGCAATCAAAATTGTCGGTTCATTCATCATACTCGGGCGCATTAATCTTCTGCTCACGGTTCTGATTTTTCTGCTGCTTCCGCTCATGCTGACCTCAATGCTCCTGTTCAGAAAGAAAATGAAGCTTGCATTTAAGGAGCAGCGGCGCAAAATCGGCGAGCTGAACGCCGACCTTGAGGACAGCCTTCTCGGAATCCGCGTTGTGAAAAGCTTTGCAAACGAGGACATCGAACGCGAAAAGTTCAGGCAGGGCAACATGAGCTTCTTTGCCACCAAGAAAAACGCCTACAAATATATGGCACTTTTCCAGTCGGGAACGCGTTTTTTTGACGGTGTTATGTATATCGGGGTCATTGTCATCGGCTCGGTTTTCATGATACGCGGCGAAATCAACTCGGCAGACCTTGTGGCATATCTGCTCTATATTCAGACGCTCATCACCTCAATCCGCCGCATTGTTGAGTTCACCGAACAGTTTCAGAAGGGAATCACGGGAATTGAAAGATTCATGGAAATCATGGACGAGCCGATTGCCATATGCGACGCCCCCGATGCCGCAGAGCTTTGTGACGCAAAGGGAAACGTTGATTTTGAAAATGTGTCATTTAAATATTCCGATGACGGAAAAAGCATTCTCAGCCACATAAACCTGCACATCAAGGCAGGCGAGAGCATTGCGATTGTCGGTCCGTCGGGCGGCGGAAAAACCACGCTTTGCAATCTCATTCCGCGGTTCTATGACATTGACGGCGGCTGCATCAGGATTGACGGCACGGACATACGCCGTCTGACTCTCAAATCGCTCCGTGAAAGCATCGGAATGGTTCAGCAGGACGTTTATATGTTCAGCGGCACGGTGTTTGAAAACATTGTCTACGGCAAGCCCGGCGCTCCGCGCAGCGAAGTCATTGCCGCGGCAAAGGCGGCAGGTGCGCACGAGTTCATCTCCGAGCTGCCCGACGGCTATGACACCTATGTCGGCGAACGCGGCTTGAAGCTTTCGGGCGGTCAGAAGCAAAGAATTTCAATTGCACGGCTGTTTCTCAAAAATCCGCCGATTCTGATTCTTGACGAGGCAACCTCGGCACTTGACAACGAAAGCGAGCTGCTTGTTCAGCAGTCGCTCAAAAAGCTCTCGCACGGAAGAACAACCTTCACAATCGCCCACCGCCTGACAACAATCAGAAACGCATCGCGCATTTTCGTTCTGACCCCATCGGGCATTGCGGAGGAAGGCACGCATGAAGAGCTTCTCGCAAAGGGCGGCGAATATGCAAAGCTGTATTCGCTTTACAGCACATTATAATAAAACTAAATCTTTGGAACAGGCAAGCTGTTCCAAAGATTTTTTATTCCTGCGTTTCCTTGTTCCTCGTTCTCTTTTTCTCTTTTTCCCTTGCTGCCTTGCTCCATTACACCCTTGCTTTCTCGCTTTCTTGCTCACTTGCTCCCTTGTTTCCTTGCTCACTTGTTTCATTGCTCCCTTGCGTCCTCGCTCATCGCTCACCGCTCACCGTTCACCACTCACCGCTCACCGCTCACCGTTCACCACTCACCGCTCACCTCTCACCGCTCACCACTCGCCTCTCACCGCTCACCACTCGCCACTCGCCGCTCGCCACTCACCGCTCACCTCGCGCCGCTCACCTCTCGCCACTCACCGCTCACCGCTTACCGCTTACCGCTCACCACTTACCGCTCACCACTCACCGCTCACCGCTCACCGCTCACCGCTCGCTTAAAAATCAAGAGGCTGTTTAAAAAGTCAATCTGACCCTTTAAACAGCCTCTTCTTCACAGCTTTTGTGTTTTCCTCTTAAACAGCCTTTTCATAACAGCTCTTTCGCTCTTCTCTTGTTATGTATTAAAGCTTTTTGAATGCAGCAATCCATTCGCGTGCAATCAGTTCATGACCCGCCGCGGTGGGGTGAACACCGTCAATCAGCCAATAGTCAGCAGGTGCAAGCGTTTCCGCGTCATCAAACTTTTTCTGAAGCTCAACAAACGGCAAGCCGTGACCCTCGGCAACCCGTTTCGCGGCAGCGGCTCTCATTTCAACCTCACTGCGGAACTCCTCCCACTTTTCCTCCGTCGCCGTGCCTTTCAGAACAAACGGCTCAAGAATTATAATTCTGATTCCGGGAAGTGCCGAACAAATCTCATCAATCAGCATATTATATATTTTCTCATAGTTTTCCGCACTGACACCGTTCTGTCTTGCCAGCTCATGCCAAACGTCATTCACACCAATCAGTATGCTCATTATGTCGGGCTTCAGATTGATTATATCCGACTTCACACGTGCCAGAAGGTCAACAACGCGGTTTCCGCTGATTCCTCTGTTCACAAACTCATATTCGTTCGGAAGCTCAAACCCGAGCTTTCCGCTGACAAGGGTCGGATAGCCCGAGCCGCGGAAGTTATCGTTGTCACGCACCCTGATCGCGTCCGTGATTGAATCACCCTGAAATAAAATTTTCTTCATCTTTACCCTCTCCTTTATTTTCTTTTTAGAACATTTTTTAAATACATTCCTGTATATGATTTTTTGCACTTTGCAACCTTCTCGGGAGTTCCGCAGACAACAATTTCGCCGCCCTTGTCACCGCCCTCGGGACCCAAATCAATTATATAATCCGCCGTTTTTATCACATCGAGATTATGCTCAATCACCAAAACGGTGTTTCCCGTATCAACAAGTTTCTGCAAAACCTCAATCAGCTTATGCACATCTGCCGTGTGAAGTCCCGTTGTAGGCTCGTCAAGAATATAAATCGTTCTGCCCGTGCTTCTCTTGCTCAGTTCGGTTGCAAGCTTGACACGCTGTGCCTCACCGCCCGAAAGAGTGGTTGATGCCTGTCCGATTTTGATATATCCCAGCCCGACATCAAAGAGAGTTTGCAGCTTTCTTGCAATCTTTGGGATATTCTCAAAGAATCCCAAGCCCTCCTCAACGGTCATTTCAAGCACATCATATATGTTTTTGCCCTTATATCTGACCTCCAGTGTCTCGCGGTTATATCTCCGTCCGCCGCACACCTCGCACGGCATATATACATCGGGGAGGAAATGCATTTCAATTTTTATGATTCCGTCTCCCATACACGACTCGCACCGTCCGCCCTTGACGTTGAAGCTGAATCTTCCCGCGCTGTAGCCGCGCGCCTTCGCGTCGCTCGTTGCCGCAAACAGGCTTCTTATGTCACCGAACAGACCCGTATAGGTTGCGGGGTTTGAACGCGGCGTTCTGCCGATTGGCGACTGGTCAATGTTGATGACCTTGTCAAGGTTTTCAAGTCCGCTGATTCTTCTGTATTTTCCGGGCTTCTGCTTGGCATGGTTAAGCTCGTTCGCAAGCACCTTCTGCAAAACCTCATTCACAAGAGAGCTTTTTCCGCTGCCCGAAACGCCCGTGACACAGGTGAATGTTCCGAGTGGAATTTTCACCCCGACCGACTTCAGATTGTTCTGCTCCGCTCCGACAATGCTCAGAAAACTGCCGTTTCCGCTCCGCCTCTCGCTCGGCACGGGGATTTTTTTCCTGCCGCTGAGGTAAAGACCCGTCTCCGAATTTTCGCATTTTTTAATGTCCTCAACCGTTCCCTCCGCAACAACATATCCGCCGTGGATTCCCGCACCGGGTCCGATGTCCACAATATGGTCGGCGGCATACATGGTGTCCTCATCATGCTCAACAACAATCAGCGTGTTTCCCAAATCGCGCAGACGTTTGAGCATTTCAATCAGCTTGTCGTTGTCGCGCTGGTGAAGTCCGATGCTCGGCTCGTCCAGTATATACAGCACACCCATAAGCCCCGACCCGATCTGGCTTGCAAGACGGATTCGCTGCGCCTCACCGCCCGAGAGTGTTCCGCTTGACCTCGCAAGCGTCAGATATTCAAGCCCGACGCTTGAAAGAAATCCCAGCCGCTCCCTGATCTCCTTCAGAATCTGCTTGCCGACAATCATCTCGCGGTCGGTCAGCGATATTTCACCAAAGAAAGCCAGCGCGTCTGAAACCGAAAGCTCGGTTATATCGGCAATGCTGTGCCCCTTAACCGTCACGGCAAGACTCTCCTTTTTCAGTCTTGCGCCGTGACACTCGGGACACGGCATGTTATACATCAGCTCCTCAATCTCGCGCTTCGCCCAGTCGGAGCTTGACTCGCTGTAGCGGCGTTCAAGGTTTCGGATTATGCCCTCAAACCTCGAATACTGCACTCCCTTTGCATATTTGCGGTCATAGTGCAGCTCAATCTTTTCGTTTCCCGTGCCGTAGAGAATTATATCAACAATCTTTTTCGGCAGCTTTTCAATCGGGGTATCAACGCTGAAGCCGTAATGCTCCGCAAGCCCGTTATAATACATCGACGAAATGCTGTTCTCGTCCGTTCCTCCCCAGCCGCTGCAGCAGACAGCACCATCTCTCAGGCTTTTTGACCTGTCGGGAATCACTCTGTCGGGATCAATTATGTCAATGTGACCGAGACCCATGCAATGCGGACACGCACCGTACGGAGTGTTGAACGAAAACATTCTCGGTGTCATTTCCTCCATGCTGATTCCGCAGTCCTCGCAGGCATAGTTCTGACTGAAAAGCAGCTCGCGCCCCTCATCGGGAAGCTGAATCAGAACAAGACCCTTTGCCAGCTTGAGCGCGGTTTCAATGGAATCGGTCAGCCTTTTTTCAATCCCTGCACGCACAACAAGACGGTCAACCACAATTTCAATATTATGCTTTTTCTGCTTGTCAAGCACAATCTCGTCACTTGACGGGTCAAACTGCTCGCCGTCAACGCGCACTCTCACAAAGCCGTCCCGTGCAGCCTTCTCAAACACCTTTGCATATTCACCCTTGCGCCCTCTCACAACGGGCGCGAGAACCTGTATTTTTGTCCGTTCGGGAAGCTCAAGGGTCGCGTCAACCATTTGGTCAATCGACTGCGCCTTAATCTCCTTGCCGCAGTTCGGGCAGTGCGGCACGCCGATTCTCGCGAACAAAAGCCTGATGTAGTCATATATTTCCGTGACCGTTCCCACGGTTGAGCGCGGATTCTTGCTTGTCGTTTTCTGGTCGATTGAAATTGCGGGCGAAAGTCCGTCAATCGACTCCACGTTCGGCTTTTCCATCATGCCCAAAAACTGACGTGCATATGACGAAAGCGACTCCATATACCGCCTCTGACCCTCGGCATATATCGTCTCAAACGCCAGCGATGACTTCCCCGAGCCGCTCAGACCCGTCAGCACAACAAGCTTGTCGCGCGGAATTTTCACATTGATATTCTTCAAATTGTTTTCGTTTGCGCCTCTGATTTCAATATATTTCTGCATTAGTTCTCTCCTCTGAGCCTGTTTATCTCATCTCTCAGCTTCGCCGCAAGCTCAAATTGCAGCAGCTCAGCCGCCTTTTTCATTTCAACCGTAAGCTCGGCAATTGCCTTTTCCGCATCGAACGCATCCGGCTTCTCACCGCGTTTCGCGGTGTCCTTGCCGTCAGCCTCAACGGTTGCCTCGATAATCTCGTGAACGTCCTTCTGAATGGTCTTTGGCGTTATGCCGTGTTCCTTGTTATATTCCGCCTGAATGCCGCGTCTGCGCTCCGTCTCGGAAATTGCGCGTTCCATTGAGCCTGTCACGGTGTCGGCATACATAATGACCGTGCCGTCCGCATTTCGCGCGGCACGCCCGATTGTCTGAATCAGCGAGGTTTCGGAACGCAGAAAGCCCTCCTTGTCCGCGTCAAGAATCGCCACCAGCGACACCTCGGGAATGTCAAGACCCTCACGCAGCAGGTTGATTCCGACAAGCACATCAAACACGCCCAGACGCAAGTCACGGATAATTTCCATTCTCTCGATTGTTTCCACCTCGGAATGGAGATACCTGACCTTCACGTCCATTTCCTCAAAATATTCGGTGAGCCGCTCCGCCATTTTCTTTGTCAGCGTCGTCACCAGCACGCGTTCATGCTTTGCGACCCTCTGCTGTATCTCGCCGTATAAATCGTCAATCTGCCCTTCAATCGGGCGGACAATAATCTTCGGGTCAAGCAGTCCCGTCGGGCGGATAACCTGCTCAACCACCTGCGTTGACCGTTCGCGTTCAAACTCGCTCGGCGTTGCGCTGACAAAAATCGCCTGGTTTATGTGGTCATAGAACTCGTCAAAATTGAGCGGTCTGTTGTCATATGCCGACGGCAGACGGAAGCCGTATTCCACAAGATTGTCCTTCCGCGCACGGTCGCCCGCATACATCGCCCGAACCTGAGGGATTGTGACATGCGACTCGTCCACAACAAGCAGGAAATCCTTCGGGAGATAGTCAAGAAGCGTGAACGGCGGACTTCCTGCGGCTCTGCCGCTTATATGCCGCGAATAGTTCTCAACCCCCTGGCAAAAGCCCGTTTCTCTCATCATCTCAATGTCATAAAGCGTTCTCTGCTTGATTCTCTGCGCCTCAATCAGGCAGTCCTTCGCCTTGAATTCCTCAACACGCTCATTCATTTCCTTTTCAATTTCAACAATCGCGCGCTCCATCTTGTCACGGCTTGTGACATAGTGCGATGCCGGGTAGATTGCGCAGTGCTTTCTGATTGCCGTGACCTCGCCCGTCACCGTGTTTATTTCTGCTATCCGCTCGACCTCATCGCCGAAAAACTCGATTCTGATTGCGTTTCCGCTTGAATATGACGGAAAAACATCAATGACATCGCCGCGCACGCGGAATTTGTTTCGCGTGAAGCTTATGTCGTTCCTTTCATACTGTATCTCAATCAGCTTGTCAATGACCTCGTCACGGTCCTTGATCATACCTGTCCGCAGCGACACGACCATGTTGTTATAGTCAATCGGGTCGCCGAGACCGTATATGCACGATACGCTCGCAACAATAATAACATCTCTGCGCTCAAACAGTGCAGCCGTTGCGCTGTGGCGGAGCTTGTCAATCTCATCGTTTGTCTGCGCGTCCTTTTCGATATATGTGTCGGAGTTCGGAATATATGCCTCCGGCTGATAGTAGTCATAGTATGAGACAAAATATTCAACAGCGTTGTTCGGGAAAATCTCCTTGAACTCGCTGCACAGCTGTGCCGCAAGGGTTTTGTTGTGCGCAAGCACCAAAGTCGGCTTGTTCACGTTTGCAATTACGTTTGAAACCGTGAAGGTTTTTCCGCTGCCCGTGACGCCGAGAAGGGTCTGAAACCTGTCTCCGCGCAGAACTCCCTCTGTCAGCTTTTCAATTGCCTTCGGCTGGTCGCCCGACGGCTTATATTTGGAAACAACCTGAAAATCCATATATTTCTCTCCTAAGTGTACCTATCCCAAAAGTATTTTTGTGTCAACGCTTTCGCATTTGTCGCCCGCAACAATGAGACTGTCAACAAAATCAATATTCAGCATTTCAAATGACTGCTTCAGCCTTGCAGTCGTTTTCACGTCGCTGATTGACGCACGGCATGTGCCGCACGGGTGGTTATGTACCACAATGACCGCGCTTGCCTTGTTGCGCAGTGCAATATTCAGTGCCTTGACGGTATACATTTCCGTTTCGTTGTCAATGCCCTCCGAAATCTTGATGACCGAAAGCAGCTGCCTCGACCTGCTCAGATTAATCAGATATGCCGATTCAACAAGCTTGCCGTAGAAAAATGTTGTGACATATTTTCGGATTTTTTCCTCTGTGTCAAGAAACGGTGCTTTGTTCTCCAGATAGTTCTTCTGAACAACCCCGAGAATCTGCGGCATGGTTGACAGAAACATTGCCGTCCTTTTCCCGACCCCCTCAACCTCCATGAGGTCGTCAGCCTCGGCATTGAACACGCCGAGAATCGTTCCGAACTTGTCAAGAAGCCTGTGAGCGATCGCATTCGTATCGCCCCTCGGCACAACCGCAAACAAAATATATTCCAGCTGTTCATGCACCTTCAGGCTGTCAAGACCGTGCGTGCGTATTTTCTCATCAAGTCTGCTTCTGTGTCCGTTGTTTTCGTTAGCCATTTGCCTCTGCCCTGAGCCTCCTTAAAACATTCTCAAAATAGCCGGGAACCTCCCGTTCAAACTCCATATATTCACCGCTTGCAGGGTGAATGAAGCCGAGCCGCGCCGCATGGAGCAGCTGCCCGTTCAGGCGGAATTCCTCTTTTTTCACGCCATATGTCGCATCGCCCACAATCGGGTGTCCGTTTTTTGACATATGCACTCTGATCTGGTGCGTCCGCCCCGTTTCAAGGCGGCACTTGATATAGGTATATTTTCCGAACCGCTCCAGAACGAAAAAATGCGTGACGGCATTTCTGGAGTTCTTGTCGGTTATTGTCATCTTTTTTCTGTCTCTTTCATCTCTGCCGATCGGCGCATCGATTGTGCCGCTGTCCTCCTTTATGTTTCCATGAACAAGCGCAAAATATTCACGCGTCAGGCTGTGCGCCTTAATCTGCTCCGAAAGCCCGAGGTGTGCCGCATCGTTTTTCGCAACAAGCAAAAGACCGCTTGTGTCCTTGTCGATTCTGTGGAGGATTCCGGGGCGGATTTCACCGTTTATCCCCGAAAGCCGTTCTCCGCAGTGCGCCATCAGCGCATTCACAAGCGTTCCGCTGTGATTTCCTGCGGCAGGGTGAACCACCATTCCCTGCGGCTTGTTCACAACCAGCAAATCATCGTCCTCATATACAATGTCAAGCGGAATGTCCTCCGCCTCAATTGCAGTCTCCTTTGCAGGCGGAATTTCAAGCTCAATCTCGTCGTTTCCGCGCAGCTTGCAGTTTGCCTTGACGGCAAGACCGTTGACGGTTATGCAGCCCTCCGCAATGAGCTTTTGAATGCGCGAGCGTGTCAGGTCATCGCACGCCTTGGCAAGGAACGAATCAAGCCTCGCGCCGCGTGCGCTCTCATCGGTTTTAATTGTCATTTTTCTCACTGCCCTCTTTGTCAGACTTGTCAAATATAATGAAATAAACCGCGCAAAGTGCAGCACCGACGCATACGAAAATGTCCGCGGTGTTGAAAACGGGGAAATCAATCAGGCAAAAATCCAAAAAGTCCACAACATATCCGAGATGAATCCTGTCAATCATATTCCCGACCGCACCGCCGACAAGAAAGCTCATGCCGAGACACAAAAGGCGCGGCTTGTTTCTGAACCTGACCGCGGCATATGCAACCGCTGCCAGAATCAGCACTGTCAGCACTATGAAAATCCACCGCCGATCCTGCAAAATCCCGAACGCCGCACCGCGGTTTTCAATGTAGGTGAGCCTGAACACACCGTCCCAGACGGGAATTGACCCGATTTCCGCCAGCGTATTCATTGCCCATATTTTTGTTATTATATCCGCAGCGACAATCACCGCGGAGATTATCAGATACAGCATATTATCGAGTCCTTTACAGATAACAAAACTGTTTTCCGATTGCATGAGGAGCATGTGCCAATCGAAAAACAGTTCATTTTTTAAAATCCTAAATCCTCATCAATCTCATCATCGCGGCTTATGCTGAGGTCGGGCTTTGAAGCGGTTTTTTCCGCGTCCTCCGCCGCAACATATTCACCCTTTTCGTTCACAACAAGCCTCGGAAGCTCCATTGTCACGCGTTCAAGCTTTTTGAGCGTCTGCATAACCTCGCTGTCGCTCTGCGGCTCGGGCGCATCTTCTGTCTTTTCCGCACTTTTCTCCGTCTTTGCCTTTTCGCTTTCGGGCATACTGAATTCCTTCACAATGTCAAGCTGAGATGTGAGCAGCGAAATTATTCTGGTTCTGAAAACCTCAACATTTCTCTTCATCTCTTCATATTCATAGCTGACGCGCGTCACCTCTTTGCCTGCGTCGGACAGAATCTGAGCCGCCTTGTTCTCCGCCTCGGCAATGATGTTGCCTGCCTTCTCTTTTGCGTTGCGCGTGACCTCCTCGCCTGCGCTCTGCGCAACCAGAATTGCGTTCTGGAGCGTTTCCTCCATGGTCTTATACTGCTTGATTGCGCTTGACAGCATGTTGATTTTGTCGCGGTTTGCCAGGTTTTCCTTGTATATCTGCTCATAGCTCTCGCAGACAGTGCGCATAAATTCCTCAACCTCAACAACGCTGTAGCCGATCAGCTCCTTCTTGAATTTTCTGTTTTCAATCTCCAGCGGAGTCATCATAAAAATCGCCCCTTCACAAATTTTTCACTTCATTTTTTCAATGCAAACCCCGAGTCTGCCCTTCTTCGTTTCGTTTATCTCATCGGTCAGCCGAAACCGACCCGCACCTCGGATTGACAGCACATCTCCTGCCTTCATCTGAAATGAGGGATTGTCCTTTTCATCCCAGTTGACCGAAACCCTGCCGCCCGTGATATACGGCAGTGCCTTTGCGCGTGAGGTTCTGAGAGCCGCGGCGCATATGCAGTCCAGCCGCAAAGCCGCAACCGTCGCCGAAATGCGCTCAACCCGTCTTTCGGGCAGCGCATATGTTCCCTTTTCCGCAATGCGCACCTTCACGCCGCAGCGTCCGATTTTTTCAAGGTTTGCAGCAATATATTCCGCAATGTCGTGCAGAACAAAAATCAGACATTTGTCATCGCACACAAGAATGTCACCGATTTTTTCGCGCTTGATTCCCAAGCCGAGAAGGCTTCCGAGATAGTCACGGTGCGTAAGCCCCCCAATATCCCTGCCGGTCACCTCAAGCACACAAATCAGCCCGTCCGCCTCGGAATCGTCTGCATATTCGGGCAATGCCGCAAAAACACACCGCTCCGCATCGGAATATCCGCCGAAAAAGCGCAATCGCACCTCACCGCCGCGGACGTTCTTTTTAACCGCAGCCGCCTCGGCAGGGGTCAGAAAACCCGTTGACCGCACGGCATACTGCCGCTCACACAGCCGAACCGCGTCCTCCGCTCTTGCAATGAGGATTTTTTCCTCGGTTTTTTTATCCATTATCAGCTGTTCCAGGGAAATATTCCCTTGTTGCGCAGCTCGTCCTTGAAGTCGCCCATGATTCCGACGTTATACGGCGCAATCAGGAAAATTCCGTTTGAAACCTTCTGAATGTTTCCGTCCAGAGCATAAACCGCACCGCTCAGAAAATCAACGATTCTGCGCGCAACGTCACGCTCAACCGATTCAAGGTTCATGACAACAGGCTTTTTGCTCTTGAGGTGGTTCGCAATGTCGCGTGCGTCCTCAAAGCTCTCGGGCTGCATAACAACAAGCTTCAGCTGTGCCGTTGTATGTATTTTGACAACCTTATTGCGCTTTCCGTTGTCCAGCGTTTCATGCTCATCATCGTCCGCCGCAATCAGGCTTCCCGCCGAATCGCCGCTGCCGATTAAATCCTCCTCATAATCGTCCTCCTGCGTATCAAATCCAATCAGATTCAACACCTTGTTTACAATACTCATTTTCCCTCGTCCTCCTCGGATTTTATATAAAATTTATCAGCTGCTTATTTTGAATAGTCACGTGCGCCGAATATGCCTGTTCCGACTCTGACCATTGTTGCGCCGCACTCAATCGCTGTCGGATAGTCATGCGTCATGCCCATCGACAGCTCGCTCATATCAACAGTATCTATTTTTTTCGCCGAAATGTCAAGAGAAATTTGTCTCAAACCGCCGAAAACCGATTTGAGAACCTCCGCGTCCTCAACAAACGGCGCAATTGTCATGAGTCCCTCAATCTTAACATGCTCAAGCTCTGCAATTTTTCGGCACAGTGCCTCACACTCCGACGGACGGATTCCGAACTTGCTTTCCTCACCCGAAACGTTCACCTGAATCAGAATCCGCTGAACCTTCCCGATTTTTGCCGCCTGCCTGTCAATCTCGTGCGCCAGCTCATAGCTGTCCACCGAATGAATCAGCTCAACCTTGTCGATTATATATTTCACCTTGTTCTTTTGCAGATGTCCGATCAAATGCCACCGAACGGGCTTCACGCTGTCATATTTTTCAAGAATTTCCTGAACGCGGTTTTCGCCTATGTCACGCACCCCAGCGTCAATCGCCTCATTAATCAAGTCCGCGCCGTAGGTCTTTGTGACCGCAATCAGCCGAACGCTTTCTTCATCTCTGCCGCAGCCCTTTGCCGCACTGCGGATACCCCCGCGGACCTCCGCAAGATTTTCGGTTATATATGACACCTATCTCACTTCCTTGCCGTCATAAAGATTTTTGCCGCTGACAATCAGCTCATCATATATTTTCAGATACCTTTCGGAATCCTCGTTTTTCTTTTCAGAAACAATCATCCATTCCTTGCCGCTGTAGAGAACGTTCACGGGAATGAACCGCGCCGCACCGTTTCGGATAACATAAACACCCTTTTTGCCGTCCGCCATTCTTATGCTGTCGGCAGGAATCCGAAATCCCTTATAGCTTCCGCGGACAAATTCAATTTCGGTTTTTGATGTGGAATATACGGAATCAATATATTTATTCGTCGAAACCGCAAGAACAACCTTTCCGTTTTCCTCGTCTGAAATTTTCACAACAGTGCCGTCCGCCGCCTCGCCGCCGACCGCCGAAAACCGAATGCCGACCGCGTCGCCGACCTCAAGCTCGTCCGCGTCCTCCGCAGGAACCGCAGCTGCCGCCGTCCATGTGTAGTTATTCACAATCTTCCCGATTGCATCGCCTGCCGCCGCCTGTGCCGCCGTTTCGGTCTTTATGCTGTGTGAATCCAGCTCCTTCATATATGACGGAGTCAGCTCCGCCACCTTATCAAGAGAAAGAAGCTCCTCCATGCCGTCAATCCGCGCAGTGAACGCGCCTGCCTTCGGGGCATGGACAATGGTTCTTTCAATGTTGTTTTCCTGTTCAATCTGCGCCTTTTCGGCTTTCAGCGTTTCAAGCTCGCTGTCTGTGTTCTCGTTCGGCACAGCCTCTCCCGAGATTATTCTTTTCTTTTCAATGAGCGAATCAATTTCCTCACGCAGATCCGAAATCCCGTCTGCGGAGCTTTTCCCTGCAAGCCTTGTGACGCGCTTTGCAAGCTGCGCAATCTCCAGCTCAAGCCTTGCCGAATCGTTGGTGAACACCTCTGCACGGCGCACATTATCGGTCAGCTTGGCGATTTTTTCGTCAATCTGCTTCAGTCTGCTGCTTGCCTGTGTGTTAATCTCCGATTTATATATCGCCATGACGGCTTCACCCGACTTGACACGCTCGTCCTCGCGAACCTCCGCATGGAGAAAGCCTGCGGCAGGTGCCGAAATCACGGTCTGCTCACGGAAAATATACCCCTCCGCACGCAGAAGCTCCTCCTCAGAGCCGCGCCGCACGGGCATTGTGCTCACGCCGTTTCCCTGTCCTGCCAATATATTCACAATAACATAAACCGCCAGAAGCGAAACCCAAAGGGCAAGGTGACCTCCCTTGCCGTGCTTCCTCCGCCGTTTTGTTTCCTCTGCTCTTTCCATCGCAACTACCTCTGCTAATCCACCGTTTCCATTATACCAAAATTATTTATAAAAGTAAAACATTGTTCACAAATTTTATTCAAACTGTAACACTCCTGTAACATGAGCCACACAATGTCCTTGTTGCGCCTGAACCACGTCAGCTGACGCTTCGCATAGCGGCGGCTCTCCTGCTTAATCTTCTCCGCCGCCTCGGCAAGACTGCATTTTCCGTCAAAATATTCAAGCAGCTCCTTATATCCGATTGCCTGCATTGCCGTGCTGTCACGCGGAATCCCCGAATCCGCAAGCCCTCTGACCTCCTGTTCAAGTCCTGCCTCAAACATTTTGTCAACGCGCCTGTTGATTCTGTCATACAAAACACTGCGCTCCGCGTCAAGCCCGAAAACCAGCGCGTCATAGACCCTCCCGCGCCTTGCTTCAAGTCCTGCCCGGGTGAAGGTCTTGCCCGTCACGCGGCACACCTCCAGCGCGCGGATAACGCGGCGCACATTGTTGGGGTGAATTTTCTCCGCCGCCTCGGGGTCTTTCTCCTTCAGTATGTCATGAAGCGCTTCATTTCCTTCACGCTCGGCAAATCCGCGCATTTCCGCGCGAAAGCCCTCATCGCCGTCAAACTCGGCAAAGCTTATGTTGTTGATTATGCTGTCCATATAAAGCCCCGTGCCGCCTGCAAGAATCGGCAGCCGTCCGCGGCTTAAAATACCGTCAATGCATTTTCTCGCGTCCGAGACAAACGCCGCAACGCTATAGCTCTCTGTCGGCTCGATTATGTCAATCATATGATGCGGAATGCCGCACATTTCCTCACGGGTCGGCTTTGCCGTTCCGATGTCCATATGCCGGTATATCTGCATTGAATCGCACGAGACAACCTCGCCGTTATATTTTTTTGCGATTTCAACCGCAAGCGCGGTCTTGCCCGACGCTGTCGGTCCTGCAACAGCAATGATTTTGTTCGGCATATGCCCCTCCTATACAATTCGTTTGAACATCTTTTCAATCTCGCGTTTCGTGAACCGAATCTTAATCGGTCTGCCGTGCGGACAGGTTGTGATTCCGCACGATTCCATTTCCCCGGTGTCGCGGACAAGAGCCTCCATTTCGGGAAGGCTCAGACGTTTGTTCGCCTTGATTGCATAGCGGCACGAAATCATGTCAAGCATTCGCTCCTCAAAGCTCATCCGCGCAGACGGTCTGCCGTCCGCCAGAATCGGAATCAGCTCCAGAACAAGTGCGCGGATTTCGTCATCGCTCCCGATGAACGGCGTCTCGCGGATTATTGCCGCTCCGCTCCCGAACTCCTCAATCACAAACCCAAGCTTTGCAAATTCCTCCGCATGGTCACGGATTGTCTGCATTTCTCCGCGGTCGGCTTCCAGAACGACAGGCGCAAGCAGAACCTGACCGAGTGCCCTGTTTTCCTCATAATCCTTCTTCAGAAGCTCAAACCTTTTCCGCTCATGAGCCGCATGCTGGTCAATCATGAACATCTCGCCGCCGCTCTCCGCAATAATATATGTATCGAAAACCTGTCCGACAATCCGAACCGTCTCCGCCTTTTCCTCAATGAATCCGCACTCCTCATCAACCGCAAACGGCAGCTCCTCCTCGGGCGCGGCATTCTCTTCCGTGCGCACATCTTTCGTGCCGTTCCCCTCGGTCATCGGTGCTGCAAAGCCTTCGTCCTCATGCGCCGCACCGTCTCCCTCATTGAACACCATTTTTGGCTTGCTCTCTCTTTTCATGCTGTCCAGAATATCTGCAATCAGCTGTTTGTCGGGCTTTTCGGGCAAATATGCCTTCGGGTTGAATGAGCCGTCCGCACGTCTCAGCGGAATCTCCGCCGCTCCGCTCTTCAGTCCGCTCCCCGTCTCTGCTCTCCGTGCAGATGCCTCGGACGCTGCCCCGTCTTTTGCATCAAGCGTCGGCTCTGTGCGTCTTTCTTCGGCATAAAGAGTGTTTTTCACCGCGTGGTATACTATGTCATAAACTTCCTTTTCGTTTGCAAACTTGATTTCGGTTTTTGCAGGGTGGACATTCACATCAACCAGCTGCGGCGCAAGCTCAATGTTCAGCACAAAAAACGGAAATCTGCCCGTCATGAGCGTGTTTCTGTATGCCTCCTCAACAACCTTTGACACAACATGGTTTTTGATGTATCTTCCGTTCACAAACAGGGTCTGCCGCGTTCTGTTTCCGCGTGCCTGATCGGGGCGGCCCACCGCACCGCGAACCTTAACGCCGTTCTCCTCATGGTCAACCTCCATGATTCCGCGTGCCGCCTCAATTCCGTATATTTTCAGAATTGCGTTTTTCAGCTGACCGTCACCCGTGGTTGAAAACTGCTCCTTGCCGTCCGCAATGAAGCAAAACGAAATATCGGGGCGCGACAGCGCAATTCTGCTCATGACATCGGCAACATATCCCGTCTCGGTTGAATTTTTCTTCATGAATTTCATTCGGGCAGGCACATTTGCAAAAAGGTTTTCAACAATCATGACCGTGCCGTCTCCGCACATAACGGAGGATTTTTCGGTCGGCACGCCGTGGGAAAGGGTCATATGCGCCCCCTCCTCCGCGTCCGCCGTCTTTGAAAGAACCTCAACGTCCGCAACTGCACAAATGCTCGCCAGTGCTTCTCCGCGGAAACCCATCGTTTCTATGCTGAACAGATCGTCTATGTCGCGGATTTTGCTTGTCGCATGACGGACAAACGCAAACTCCAGCTCGTCCGCCGCAATGCCGCGTCCGTTGTCCTCAACGCGGATATAGCTTATTCCGCCGTCTCTTATTTCCACGGTAATTCTGTCCGCACCTGCGTCAATTGAATTTTCAACAAGCTCCTTCACAACCGCCGAAGGACGCTCCGCAACCTCGCCTGCGGCAATCTTGTCCGCAACAAGCTGCGGCAAAACCCGAATTTCAGCCATCATCAATCCTCCTGTCACACTATGCACACGGAAGCCATGCCCGATATGCCCTGTATTTAAAAGTCACCGTATTGTGTTCGGCTCACGCGCACCCGATCTGATTTCAGCACTGTGTTCGACTCACATGCGCCTGACCTGATTTCAGCACTGTGTTCGTCTCACGCACGCCTGATCTGATTTCAGCACTGTGTTCGGCTCACGCGCACCCGATCTGATTTCAGCACTGTGTTCGGCTCACATGCGCCTGACCTGATTTCAACACTGTGTTCGGCTCACGTGCGCCCGATCTGATTTCAGCATTGTGTTCGGCTCACATGCGCCCGCTCTGATTTCAGCACTGTGTTCGTCTCACGCACGCCTGATCTGATTTCAGCACTGTGTTCGGCTCATGTGCGCCTGATCTGATTTCAGCATTGTGTTCGGCTCACATGCGCCTGATCTGATTTTTTGTTATCCACCCCCCGCCTCTTAAAATCGGGGAGCGGACAGCCGACATCAAGCACTACATATTCTGCGCCTTTGCCTTCAGCGCGTAAAGCTTGGTCAATGCCTCCATCGGTGACATATTATCAAGCTCCAAGCCCTTCAGCTCGCTTAAAACCTCATTTTCCTCCGACCACGAAAGGCTCAGCTGAGAGCTGTCCTCTCTCCCGGCACGTCCCTTGTCCGCACCCGTCGGAATTTTTTTCTCGGTCGGGCTTTTTCCGCCGTCTCTCTCCTCCAGAGCCTTCAGAATCGCCTTTGCGCGCCTTGTGACGTCCTTTTTGACGCCTGCAAGAGCCGCAACCTCAACGCCGTAGCTGCCGTCGGCACCGCCGCGGATAATCTTTCTCAAAAAGGTTATATCATCGCCGTTTTTCTTGACGGCAATGCAATAGTTCTTGACGTTTGCAATCCGCTCCTCCAGCTCTGTCAGCTCGTGATAATGCGTGGCAAACAGCGTTTTTGCTCCGCACCTGCGCTTGTCCGCAATATATTCAATGACCGACCACGCTATGCTCAGCCCGTCATATGTGCTTGTTCCTCTGCCGATTTCGTCAAGAATGACAAGGCTTTTGGCGGTTGCACCGTCCAGGATATATGCAACCTCGCTCATCTCAACCATAAACGTGCTCTGTCCGGCAGACAAATCGTCCGACGCGCCGACACGGGTGAATATTTTGTCCACCACGCCAATCTGTGCCGCAGCGGCAGGAACAAAGCTCCCGATCTGCGCCATCAGCACAATGATTGCGGTCTGCCTCATATACGTTGATTTTCCTGCCATGTTCGGACCTGTTATAATCGAAATCTGATTTTCGCCGCAGTCTAAAACCGTGTCGTTCGGAATGAACGGAGCACCCTTGCTTATGCTCTCGACAACCGGGTGTCTGCCGTCCCTGATGACGATTCTGTCCGACATGTCAACCGTTGGCATGACATATCTGTTTTTCTCCGCAACAGCCGCAAGAGAACACAAAACGTCCAGCGTTGCAACCGCATGAGAGGTCTGCTGGATTCGGGCAACCTGCTCGGCAACAAGGTCGCGTATACGGCAGAACATTTCATATTCAATGTTCACAATCTGGCTTTCCGCCTCAACAATTTTTTCCTCAACCTCTTTTATCTGCGGTGTTATGTATCTTTCACAGTTGGAAAGAGTCTGCTTTCTCACAAAATAATCGGGAACCTCCGCCTTGTTCTGCTTGCTGATTTCAAGGTAATATCCGAAAACACGGTTATATCCGACCTTGATGTTTTTGATTCCCGTTTTTTCCTTTTCCTCCTCGGCAAAGCTGTTAATCCATTCAACGCCGCATTTCATGACCTCACGGCGCGAATCGACCTCACGGCTGAAGCCGTCGCGGATTAATCCGCCCTCGCGCAGCGATATGGGTGCTTCGGGGTCGATTGAATCCGTAATGATTTTCCTGACGTCCGAAAGGTCGTCAAGCTGCTGTCTGAGCCGCATGAGAACCCCCGAGCTGCATTCTCCCAGAAGCCGCTTTATCTCGGGCAAAGGCTCAAATGACGCAGCAATAGCCAAAAGCTCCTTGCAGTTCGCCGTTTTATATGTGATTCTGCTGACGATTCTGTCAATATCCTGAATCCTCTTCATGCATTCGCAGATTTCCTCGCGCAGAATCGGCTCGGAAACCAGCTCACCCACCGCCTTGTGCCTGTTCTGTATCTTTGCACAGTTCACAAGCGGCATTGTTATCCATTTTCTCATCAGTCTGCTGCCCATTGAGGTTTTTGTCCTGTCAAGAACCGCAAGCAGGCTTCCCTTTGTTTTCTTGTCGCGCAGTGTCTCCAAAAGCTCAAGGTTTCTTATGCTGTATATGTCAAGCTCCATGAACTGCTGCTTGTCAATCGTTTCAACCCGTCTCAGGTTTGAAAGCTTTGTTTTCTGCGTCTCCTCCAAAAAATCAATGAGCGCGCCGAGACTGCGGATTGCATAGCCGTCCGCATCAACGCCCTCACAGTTTTCCAAGCCGAGCTTTTTCTCAACGCATCTCTTTGCTGTTTCGTGTTCATATGCCCAATTTCTGAAATTTTTAATCGGACAGCCGAACCTGTCGCGGATTTTCTCCATGAGCCGTGTTCTCTCGTGCGCCTCAAGGTTCACAATCAGCTCCGACGGGCAGAATCTGCCGATTTCATTCATAATCTGCATTTCAAGACCCTCGCCGCAAAACTCATTCACCGAGATTTCGCCCGTGCTGATGTCCGCAAATGCCATTCCGCAATGCCCGCCCTCAATGCAGAGCGACGCAAGATAGTTGTTCTTTGTGTCGTCAAGTGCCGCCGCGTCCATAATCGTCCCGGGTGTCACAACGCGGATAACCTCGCGTCTGACAATTCCCTTTGCTTTTGACGGGTCCTCGGTCTGCTCGCAGATCGCCACAGTATAGCCGTTTTCGACAAGCCGCGCAATATAGCTGTCAACCGCATGAAACGGAACTCCGCACATCGGCGCGCGCTCCTCCTGACCGCAGTCTCTGCCCGTCAGGGTTATTTCAAGAACCTTTGACGCAATCTGCGCGTCCTCAAAAAACATCTCGTAGAAATCCCCGAGACGGTACATCAGTATGCTGTCCTTATACTGATTTTTAATCTCAAAATATTGCTTCATCATTGGTGTATATTCAGCCATATGTAACCATTTGCCTTTCTGCGGAAGATTTGTTGCGGCTGCACGTCATGCATTAATGACAGCCGCCGCAGGTTGAACAGCTGCCGCTGCAGCCGCCGCTCTCGTTTTCCTGTCCCGTGATGAAATAGCTCAGAACCGCATTCACCTGCTGAACAAGCGAATCAAACACCTTGCTCGCCTCAATATATTCCGCAATCAGCTTGTTCTCCGCAATCTTGTCAAACTCCGCCTGAACATAGCTCTTAAACTCCGCAAGCTCCTCCTTTGACGGATTCTTGCCGCGCAGCTTTTCCGTTGCAGCCTTTCTGTTCTCGTTATATTTTCTCAGAAGCTCTGTCGCCTCGGCATCGTTGTTCATCGCGTCTGCCGCCGCGTCCGCACGCTGCTTTTCCTCACTCTGTGCAATCATTGTTCCAAGCTCCTGTGCCTTTTCGATAATCTCGTTTCTCATTTTTCCTCTTCCTTTCGTCTATTCTTCAATCTCGCCCATGAGCGACCATGTTTTTGGCTCTGTTATTCTCACCCTCAGCATTTTCCCGATCAGCGACTTGTCGCCGCGGAAGTTGACAAGCTTTCCGCCGTCTGTCCGTCCGCTCAGGAAATCACCGTTCGTCTTGCTGACGCTCTCCGCAAGCACCGTTTCAACCCTGCCTGCATATCGGTCATTCTTCCGCTTTGAAATTTCGTTCTGAACCTCCAACATACGGTCAAAATTTGAATGCTTTTCTTCCTCTGTCAGGCAATCCTCCATTTCTGCCGCGGGCGTTCCGTGACGCTTTGAATATATGAACGAAAACACAAGGTCATATTCCACCTCGCGCAGAAGCGAAAGCGTTTCCTCAAAATCCTCATTTGTCTCGCCGGGGAAGCCGACAATTATATCTGTCGAAAGAACAACATCCGGAATTGCGCGTCTGACCTTTTCGATGATTTCAAGATAGTGCGCACGCGTATAGCGGCGGTTCATCTTTTTCAGAATGCGGTCCGAGCCGCACTGAACAGGCAGATGGAGCTGCTTGCAGACCTTCGGCTCACTCGCCATGACCGAAATCAGCTCGTCCGAAATATCCTTGGGGTGTGATGTCATGAATCTGACTCTCTCAATCCCGTCAACGCCGCACACCGCCTTCAGAAGCTGTGCAAACGTCAGCCCGTCTGTCAGGTCATTGCCGTAGGAATTTACGTTTTGCCCGAGAAGCATGATTTCCTTATACCCCTGTGCCGCAATCTCCCGCGCCTCGCGCAGAATGTTCTCCGCGCTGCGGCTTCTCTCTCTTCCGCGGACATACGGCACAATACAGTATGTGCAGAAATTGTTGCAGCCATACATGATCGGGAGCTTGGCAAGCGGCGGTGCACTCCGTTTGTATGAGGTATCCTCCGAAATTCTGCCCTCACTGTTCTCGGTGTCAAAAACCCTTGTGTGCTTCATCGCCGTGTCAAGAATCTGCGGAAACCGATACAGCGCGTGGGTTCCGAAAACCATGTCAACATGAGGATATTTTTTGCGCACCGTCTCCGCAATATGCTCCTGCTGCATCATACAGCCGCACACGCCGATGAGAAGCCCCGGGTTCTTTGCCTTTTTATGCTTCAGTGCGCCGATATTCCCGAACACTCTCAGTTCTGCATTTTCGCGCACCGCGCAGGTGTTATAAAGAATCAGATCCGCGCCCTCCGCGCTGTCCGAAAGCTCATAGCCCATATCGGAGAGCATGCCCGAGAGCTTTTCCGAATCGTTCTCGTTCTGCGCACAGCCGTATGTCTCGACAAACGCCAGCGGCACGCGTCCCGACGCTTGGTTTTTCATCTTTATCTTGTTAATATATTCACGTTGCAGCTCTGTCTCCGCCGCACTGATTTCCTTCAATATCAAAACACTCCATTCAAAATCCGTATATCATATTAATTATACTATTTTACGCGGATTTTTGCAATAGCTTTTGATAAAAATACTGTTATTTTTGCTTTGGACTGAAAATCGGCACAATGACGAACCCGAAAAAGACCGACGCCGCAATGCCGCCTGCCGCAAGGGAAATGTCAGGGGTGCACCATAAAATTTTTTAAAGTGTGCTTTTAGCAGGAGCTTTTATCTCAAACACGTAATCGCCGTTTATTTCTAATATACTCTTGTTATCATATATAAAATCATTATAATCAATTCTGTCAATAAGAAGAGTCTTTCCGATTAAATCTTCTTTAATTATTTCGTCTGTTTTTAAGATGACATCTAATTTTTTATACATTCCGCACATTTCAAGATTGGGTATGGTTATAAACATTCTTCCCCTGTTATGCGTTTTAAATGTCATTTTATATCTGTTGTTTTTTAAAGGTTTAATCCTTAATTCCAGCTTATTTCCGACTGAAAATGTATCGCGGAAAATCCCCTCAAGACTATAGTAATCGGTCTTTTTCAGAGCATTAAATCCCATAAGCTCTTTAGTTTCCGCAAGGGCATTTTGTATAGCTGCGCAAACTCTGTTATCGCCGTAATAATCAGCGCATTTCATTCTCATGCGGATTGCAAAATCCGCCTGCATATAATAGTACAGCATCTCGTCAAAATCAGATTCTTCAATATTTTCATCATTACGATAAAAATTTCCAGCTCTTAAAGCAATATCTGCAAATTTACAGTCAAATTCACCGTTTGCAACGTATTTCCTGTTTTCGTTGTATAGCTGCCATATGATATTGTTTGCAGTTTCAGCGGATTTAATAACACCGTATCCGTTTTTATACATATCCGCTATTTTATACTGTGCTTCGTAAATTTCATTAAATGCCGCAAATGAAAAATATTTATATGCTTCTTCATACTGCGGAACATCATTGTTGCATCTGCCGTAATAATATATATAGCCTAATGTATTTGCATAAAACGCTCTGTCCGGCATATCTTCCACCATTTCAATTAATTTAAGCATACATTCTTCCGCTCTTTTCCAATCGCATTCAAAAACTCTGTTTCCGCCGTAACAACCGTATCCGACGGCTAATAATCCTTGCTTATTGCCTTTTTTACAAAGTTCTTCTGCGAATGATTTATATAGCTGTGCCAGCTCTTCGCTTGCATTGTTAAGCTCATAATCGGATTTGTATTTATCGAGAAATCTGATTTTTATGTAATCGGGATAGCGACGCTTTGTTATGGGTTTATTTTGATCTTCGATATAATTTTGGATTTCTTTTTTTAATGAATCAAAATCAACGGTCAAACCGTGAACCGCCCAATCATACATCTCGTCTGCAAAATGTATTAAAACGTCATCTTCGGAATATATTTCCTCATCGTCATACTCCAATTCTGTAAACTCATCGCCAAAATAGCAAAACCATTGTTCGTAAAATTCATCGGCAGACATATTTGTTTCTTCTGTTCTATCTAAAACAGAAATCAAGTCCAAAGGAGTAATTTCATAATTATCTTTATTAACAATACAAAAAGAATATCCGTCCTCGCCTACAAAATCGGACACGGTTTTTTCAAACCGTGCAAATTTCGCAAAATTCGCATAGCCTACAGGAATATCCTGCAAAAGTAATACATCTTTATTTTTAAATGTAACTGTTTCCCATTCGTCATAAAGAGAAATCCGAACACTTTTAGAATTTACCTTTTCAATTTCTCCAAATTGCCATTCCCCGTCATAATCTACCCTTACTTTATCTCCGATTTTAAACATATAAATTTCTCCTTTGTTATGATATTGTTATTACCAATCAATCCAAATAATATCTTTTTCTGTTTGGCAACCATTCAAAAAATATTTCCTATTTTCAAACATCACATAATGGTCTTCGTATGAAAGCTTGTCAATAAACTCATTTGCATTTCCATCAATCATTGAAACTTTACCTCATTTAGTTGTTTTTTGCTACCCAAAAACAACTACAATATCCTTTTCTATTTCATATATTGTTTTATTCTTAAATATTTTTGCATTTTCAAATTTATTAACACATTCCATTGGAGTCAAACAACATATACTATACAAATAATCGTGTTCAGGTTCCGTTCCATCTGTTTTATTCCAATAATCAACTGTAAGATAATATTTTTCATCCTCCCTGTATCCTTGAATAAATATGTGGTATTATCAAATTTAAACTCGATTTCATCGCCATAATATATCTTATTTATAAATTCATTGATTGTCATTCCGACCATTTAATTCAACCCCTTAAAATATTTTTTTATACTTATTATACTCTCATTTTAAATTAACCGCCGTTTTATCCATAAAAAAACCTTACAATTATACCACTTTTTTTTAAAGCTCAATCACCACGCCGGTATTTAATTCTATTGCTCTTTCTGCGTATCTTATAAGAATCTCCAGCAGCTCTCTGTAACGATTATCGGTTTTTTTATCAATGCGAAGCAACAACCATTTTTTCAAAAGTTTGCATTTGTCAGCATCAAAATAATCCACATCAGAAAAATCCAATATCGAATTACAGCTATGGTTTAAATCATCTAAATCATCGTCAAACAGTTCTGCGTCATCCCAAGAAATATCGTAAACTTCTACCCTGTCATCCGGCAATTCCGGTACATTAGGAATATTGCCGTAATAAGTCAAGCCTTCAAAACTTTTAATTAAAGCAAAATACATATTCTACATTTTCTCCCGTTTTTTATTTTAAAATGCGTTTCATCATTATTTCTGCTTGAAGTTCCGTCAAGTTTTATCCATGAATTTAACTTTTCATCTCTAATTCGTAAATATCCGCTGCCATATCAGCAGAAACAGAATGTCGTTCACCTTAGGCTTTGGCTCTCTTGCGCCGTTCATATAACTGTTAAGTATAATATAACACATGCCTGCTGTTTTGTTAAGTGTTTTTGCCAAAAAATAAAATCCCTGCAAGAAAAATTTTTCTTATAAGGATTTTATACGGTTCGTTTTTATTATAAATTAAGCTGTTGACAATATCCCTATTCATTTCAACATGTCCCTGAGCCGCAACCTCCGCACTGCGGCTCATCTCTCTTCCGCGGAAATACGGCACAATGCAATATGTGCAAAAGTTGTTGCAGCCATACATATTTTTTGCGCACAGTCTCCGCGATATGCTCATGTTTACGCGGATTTTTGCAATAGCTTTTGATGAAAATACTGTTATTTTTGCTTTGGGTTGAAAATCAGTGCAATGACGAACCCGAAAAAGACCGACGCCGCAATGCCGCCTGCCGCAGCAGCCGTACCGCCCGTGAAAATCCCGACCCAGCCCTGCTCGCGGACTCCCTTGAAAACCCCCTTTGCGAGAGTGTTTCCGAAGCCCACAATCGGCACCGTTGCACCGCAGCCGCCGATTTCAACCAGCTTGTCATAAAGCCCGAGACTGCCGAGAACAACCCCGGCAACCACAAACGTCACCAGAATCCTTGCAGGGGTCAGCTTTGTCTTGTCAATCAGAATCTGCGCAATGGCACATATGATTCCGCCCATCCAGAATGCATTGAAATATTGCATTTTTTCACTCCTTTCCGCATATTGCCGTGTTTGATATTGCAACTGCGTGCGCAACCGACGGTATTGTTTCGCCCTGAAGGCTGGACGTCGGACTGAGAAGCGCACCCGTGCCGACAAATAAAACGCTGCCAAGCTTGCCGCATTTCAGCATTTCCGTCACATATCCGCACAGCGTGACCGCGCCGCAGCCGCAGCCCGAGCCGCCTGCGTGCATATCCTGCTTTTCAATGTCAAATATCATACAGCCGCAGTCATCATAGTTATTTGAAATGTCGAAGCCCTCCTCCCTCATCAAATCAATTGCAATTGAGCTTCCGACCTTTCCGAGGTCTCCCGTCAGAATCAGGTCATAGTCGGAGGGCTGCCGTCCCGTGTCGCGGAAATGCGCCGCAAGGGTATCTGCTGCCGCAGGTGCCATTGCCGCACCCATATTGTTTGCGTCCGACACTCCGAGGTCAACGATTTTTCCCGATGTGAAATGCGTCACATAAGGTGCGCCGCCCTCCTCCGACAGCACCATTGCGCCCGATCCCGTGACCGTCCATTGCGCGGTCGGCGTGCGCTGTCCGCCATATTCGAGAGGTGTTCTGTATTGTCTCTCTGCTGTGCAGAAATGACTTGATGTGACTGCCGCCGCCAGCTTTGCATATCCGCCGTCAACCGACATTGCAGCAAGCCCGAGAGTCTCCGCCATGGTTGAACATGCACCGTACACTCCGAGGAACGGAATTTCAAGCGCGCGAAGCCCGAAGGTTGAGCTTATGCACTGATTGAGCAGATCTCCCGCAAAAACATAGCCAATGTCGGCAAGGTTTGCGTTCGCCGCCTCCGCCGCACGGGCAACTGCGTTTTTCTGCATCTTGCTCTCGGTTTTCTCCCATGTTTTCTCTCCCCACTCAGCGTCCTCCATGATTATGTCAAAATATTGCCTGAGCGGACCTTGCGCCTCCTTCTGCCCTGCTATGCAGAACGAGCCTGCAATGCTCACTCCCGAGCAGAACTGCACCGTCTGTTTTCCAAGTCTTTTGTTCATGTCTTTGTCCTTTCCGCTCTCAGCCGAGCATTGTCAGAATGTAATATAAAAAACCTGCAATGATTGAAGCGGTTATCCCGTAAACAAGCACAGGTCCCGCAATGACAAACATTTTTGCGGCAAGTCCCAGAATATAGCCTTCTTTTTTAAATTCCATGGCAGGTGAGACAATTGCGTTTGCAAAGCCCGTTATCGGAACAAGCGTTCCGCCGCCGGCAAATTTGGCAAGCCTGCCGTATACATCAAGTCCGGTGAGGAGTGCCCCGAGAAACACCATGGTAATCGGCACTGCGCTCTTGACTGTTTCGCTGTCCAGTCCAATCACTTTTTCATAAAAATCGGATATGCACTGCCCGACAACGCAAATTGCACCGCCCACAACAAATGCCGCCAGAACGTCCTTCCACAGCTTGCTGTCGGGCGACTTTTTTTCAACATAACTTAAATATTCCTGTTGAGTGTATTTCATTTTTTCTCTCCTTTGCATGGTTTGATTTCCTTTTTATGTATTATTTGTAGTATAAAAAACTTTTATGCATTTTTGTTTTATGGGGCATTGCCCCCAAAGCCCTCTTTAAAAGCTTTCTTCTTTATGTGAAGGATTTCCCAAACCCATTTTTAGCGGGAGATTTCCCACGCCCTTTTTACGAGGC
>CAKSIW010000018.1 GCA_934463175.1 uncultured Clostridia bacterium
GCGGCGTAAGTGTTTCTGAGATTATTGCAGGGATAGATATAAATTCAGATGTTGAAAGAGCAAGCGGAAGAGCTCAAAATGTAATTAAGAATGGCAAAGAACTCTATTCCGATGACATTTTATCTGAAAAGTGGATTGTGAATGACATAAATTATGATGAAACAGAAGCCGGCGTGAGTAAAAAAAGGGATAGAATTTTTACCCGCGACGCAGTTCCGTCATTAGCAAGTACAACGGTGATGATACCTTTGGGTGAAAATGAAAAGCAATTCAGGTTGTGCTTAACGGGAGGACAGCGAAACTATGCAGTAGTAATAACTAAGGCAGACGGCGAGACGATTACGCAAAATTTATATGGAGTAAACACACCGACTTATACAGAGTGGTTTGACGGAGACATTACATTAAAAGTTTCAGGAGCTTCGTATAATGTGAGTACGGTGATCAACATTTCAAAAATTCAGTATATTGGTAAAGAGGATATAACAGAAATCATTCTCAAACCTCAAGGGGAGGCTATTTATGATTTAAACAACAGCGCAACAGATGACCGAGTGACAATTAAAGCAATGATTGAGTGGGAAAACGGAGTTTACGAGTCAGGACAGACCATGCAGATTAGTTTATATGAAGATGAAAGCACGGTTTCTTATTATTCAACAAAAATAAGTATCGACACTGTTTTGGGTGAACAAAGTATAAAGACAATTTTGCCGAGACTGAAAGCAAATACTAAAATTAAATGCACTAATTTATGTGCGTCACTTGGCATAAAGCTGCTGAACCTTAAAGTTTTTGAAATGATTGAAACCGATTGGAACAGTGATGCTTTTTGCGGCAAAGAGGTTGATGAGAAAGTATTTTATAACGGTGTTTCGGTTAGCGACAGTACTACAAATGAAAACGGTTATGCCGTTATTAATTCAAATGCGCAGGGTGTAAAAAATACAGGTGACAAGGAGATCTTGTATAGCGGAACAGCGCAAAAGTGGGCTAACACGGTTCGTTTTAAACTGGTTAATTTAGAAACATTACCTGCATATGTGAAAGTTGGTGTTGAGGTGAAATGGCTCGGGTACGGTGAATGCTTTGTAGAAGGTGATGTGAGTGAAATTACACTGCCGCCCAACCAGGATGTAATTCTGGTTTCTGCCGCAAGCGTCAGTAAATCATATTCTATGGGTGATTCGGCTGCAAAAAAAACATTGGATGGGTTTGATAAGGAATATATCGCTGCATTGGATAACAGTAAAATATATTATGCAAATCATTATGACAATTGCTATCTGTATTGTTATGATTTTACGCAGGATACCATAAACATAATTTTAAAAAAAGCCATAAGTGAAATTTATGCCATAAGTGAGGACGGAACAATAATGGTGTTTAAGGGTGACGACGGCAAGTTATACCGTTTTGCTCTGATAACAAAGACTGTCGAGGAAATGGGAGATACAGCAGATTCCGTTAAAGTATACATCAATGCGAAAAATGAGATATATGTTATAAAAGGTGTGTATGATTCAAAAAAACAGAAGATAACTTATACTTTATACGAATATGCAGAAAAAGAGCTCACGAATATAATGCTAATGTTTGTGTTTTCCGGATCAAGCTCAACGGCAGATAAAAGTGCAAACATTTCATTTGACTCTGCGGGAGAAGTAATGGTGGTAAATCATCGTTCTAACATTTCGATTTATAAAAGGATTAATGGGATGTGGCAGAAAATCAGAGATGAAAATGTTAACTCCACTGAGGGTAACATATACATTTCTGATGATTTGACAACGATTTATTATTCGCAGAGTAATAAAATAGATTTTGATGGAAAAACCGCAAATGGTGTTATAATTCAAAGGAATGCTGACGGTACGTATATTACAAGCGGCGGATATATGTATAATTCCAACACGGGTGAACTATACAAGTTGTTTACGGGAAGTGAAGTAACCAAGGCACATTATTCTGTTGAAAATGATATACTTTTTTACATTTACGGAGGATTTCCGCACAGAATAAAAATTAACCATGACGAAGCGGAGGCAAAATTTGCATTGTCTTTTGATGGCAAAAACAACTGGTATTCATACCAGAACGGAAGATGGATTCTCTTGTCAGAAAAAAACACTCCGGCAGAGACGGAAATGTATGCATTGGGAATGACTGCAAAGCAAGTAAATGAGATTTCGCCCGCTGCCTTTGGAAAACTGTATAAAGAAGGCGACGATATTCTTACGGTTGATATAGCAATTCTAATGAATTCAAGCACTAACAGTGTATCACCGGTTATCAAAAGCGTAACTGTAAAAACTGTTGATGACAACAAACTTGACGGTTTGTATGGAGTAAATATTGAAACCTTAAAAAAAGATGACTACAGAGCTGTAAATTCAATTTTTCCGGTTGAAAATTTTACATCCGGGGCAGAATGCTATTATGTATTAAGCCTTGGAAACGACTGGCTTTATACTTACAAAAACGGAAAGATTGCTAAGCTGGTTGAATCGGCTGATGAGCTTCTGGACAATATGGCAGAAAACTGGATATTGTTTAAACAATATGGTATGACAGCAAAGGAACTGCGGAATATCCCGCAAAATGTTCTGAATGAACTGCTTGTAAATGAAAACTATGCAAACAGTGAGTTTGGAATTGTCTATGTGGTTAAGACCAAGTCTGACAGTACCGAGCCGTATAGGGTTACATTTAGATTGCAGACCGAATCAAAGTTTATAACACGGAACGATATTGTAGTAGAAATCGTATTAAACGGCAATGATGTTAAGGTGATTGACTCAAAGAAGTTTTCAAAAGATGATATAGAGGATTTTGTGGCATGGGTCGAAGCCCGTCAGAATGGCAGTGGAGATGTTTTCTACATGCTGAAAAATGATGATGTACAGTATTTCATTAATTACTATATGATAAATAGTATAAATGTTTATGATGGTGAAAAATACAGAGCGTCAAAATAATAAAATACATTAAAATGGCGGGGAGATAATTCCCCGCCAATGGAATAAGGCAAATCGGAGGTGCTTTCGGTGAAGATAGAAAAGAATAGATTAAAAAATATATTTAAGTGTGCGGTTTTGTGCATATTGTGTGTGTTTTTTTGGAGATTCAACGTATTTGCGGAAACATATACTGATGTAACAGATGCATTGACAAATGCGCATAAGGAAAGTATCTATGATATAAAGCTTAATGCGCCTTTTTCTAAGGATACAAGCGGGGTGAGAGAAGTTGTAAACCCTGAAAGCGGAACTTTGACAGTGACATGTGACTTGTTTACACTCAAAGGCATGGGCGGTGAGAAGTCTTATCAGATTAATCTTGTATACAATAACAGATACGCAGCCAAACAGGAGGAGACTGTGCAGTATAATGAAAAGAACAGCTCCTATGACAACATAATTGCGGATAAAAGCTCATTTTTGCAGTCGGTTGAAGAATTTGGAATTGGCTGGCGGCTTGATATGCCGTATGTGGAAATTCCGGATGAGAAAAATAAAACCAATGTATACGTATATATGCCTGACGGCAGAGTTTTTAAAAAAGGCAGCACCGAGAGCGGACTTGAAAACTATAAACTGTCTGATGTAAAGTTCAGTGAGTGTGCGGCGGATAAGGATGGGACAGCGAGTGAATATACCCTCGCGTTTGCAGACGGAGATACATATTTTTTCAACGAAAAGGGCTATTTGCAGCGAAAAAATGATAAGTTTGGAAATCAGATAGAATACAGATGGTCATCAGATGACGTTCCCGTGTTAAACAGCATAACAAACAACTGGCATGATGTGGTTACATTTGAATATGCAGACGGTAGCATAACTATACGGTATAAAGAACGAAAGTATATCATAAGCCGGACACAGACCGACAATGGTTTTTTAATAAGCTCGATTACAGATCCTTTGGGAAGAACAACGGAATTTAATTATACAGAAAAAAACTTTAAGTTTGATTTTTTCAGCAAGGATGAACGCATTCAAACTGGCACAAATAAATATTACCTGCTGAATAAGATTAGATACAACGGCGGACTTGAAACCAACTATGAATATATAACCTCAAAAAAATGGCTTTATGAAAAAGAAAACGGATTTGCGGAATATGGCAAGCTTTCTGTCAGATACGATTCGAACACGGACAGAAAGATTAGCAGGGTTACATATGAATATAACGGAGAACCGGACGGCTTTCCGCTGTACAAATCCGATACTTTGCCCAAAGATTATCAGTATTTTACGCTAGAGCAGGACAGCGACGGAACAAAAACAATTTACCGATATAACAGCAAACACAATCAGACCGAGTTGAAGAAAACTGCATGCGGCAGAGCGGCGTCAAAGGAAGTGCGTAAATATGACGAACAGACCGAAATGCCCAAAATGTTTGAAATGACAACATATTATGAAAATGGAGGCTCAAAGACTAAGTATAAGGAGGTTAGGTTTGACAGCCGCGGAAACATAGTATACAGCAGTGAATACACAAATCCGGATGAGGCGGGACTGAATGTTTGCACATATGAATATAGCCGCGGAACCAATATGTGTGTTTATGAAAGCTACATGAAGGATGCAGAAACAAAAGTTGAAATTCGCCGTACGCTGAACCAGGGAGGCAATTCATATACAAGCGAAACACAGTATGAAAACGGCAGAGAGATCAAACGTGACAAATATGAATACACCGCAAACGGCAAGATAAAAAAGTCTAAAATACAGACTGGTATGGGAGAATATAGGCTCACCAAGTACACATACAGCGGCAGAGATTCCTTTAAATATCCAAGCCGAATTGTGATAAGCGGAGTGAGGGACGCAGACGGGAATGCGAAAAGCTATGTAACTGAGTATGAATATGACGGATTTGGCAATTGTATAAAGAAAACCGATCATAACAAAAACACGGTATTCTGTACCTATGACAAACTTGACCGAAAGACAAAGGAAACGCTTGAGGACGGCAAAACGAGGGAAACGAAGTATAATGATAAAGAAAATATAATCACAACGAACAATGCAAATGGCTTAAAACTCTTGTATTTATATGACAAATGTGGTAAACTGAAAAAGGTATATGATGAAAATGCAGACAAGGTTCTGCTGATGTGTGATTATGATGAAAAGGAACGGCTGATTCGGGAGACAGATGTGCTTGGAACGGCATATGAGTATAAATATGATGAATATGACAGAAAAGCAGCGGTTTTGATATATGATAATCAGAACAATATACTGAGTGAAAAATACATAGAGTATGATGATGTGTACGAAACATCTGAAGGAGTTTTTCTCAGAATGACAGTCAGAGAGGGGGGGATATCCGACAGGAGAGTCACCGAGTATTATTTTGACAGCAGAGAACGAGTGGCGCAAAAGCACTTTGTGTCAGACGAAGGAAGAAGGATTTACCGATATGAATATGACTTTTCCGATAATGTGATATGCGAAATTACGCCGACGGGACTTGAAACAAAACACAGCTATGATATGTTTGGAAATGTAGTGTATACACAGTATCCTGATGGAAGTGAGGAGCATTTTGAGTATGACTTTCAGGGAAACTGCATAATGAGCGAAAACGGCGAGGGAGAAAGAGTATATCACACCTATGACAGCCTTTCGAGAAAGACAAAGACGGAAATCTCTGATGGTGAAAGAGTGAATGTGTTTAAAACATACTATGACTACAGAGGCAATGCGGTCAAAGAGATAAATGCAGAGGGAGGAGTCACACTAAAAGCCTACAGTGAAAGAGGATTTTTGGAAACAATACAGCAACAGGCAACGGCAGATGAGGGCATACAGACGGAATATGAATATGACGGAGAGGGAAATGTCACAAAAATGTCATATGGTGCAGCAGGGGGAACAAATCGGATAAGCCATGAATTTGTGCGTGATGAGTATGGCAGATGCATTGCGGAGATTGACAGTATGGGGCAGAAAACGGAGAATGAGTATGACGGCATAGGGAAGATGATTTTTCGGAGAGACAGAAACGGAACAGTCACGAGGTACAGGTATGACGGACTGTCAAGGGTGATTGAAAAAGTCAATGACAAGGACGGATTTGTGCAGTATGAATATACGGACTTCGGCGAGATTGCAAGCATAACCGACGGGGCAGCCGTTAAAAAGATTAAGTACAATGACTTGGGTGAGGTGCAGGAGATAATCGGAGATAAGACAACGGAAGTCTATGTCTATGATGAAGAAGGAAGGCTTATTCGGAAAACCATTGATGACAAGGAAATGGGAACGGTTGAAAGCAGGTACAGCTATGACAAAAGAGGAAATGTAATTTCGGTTGAGACAGGAATGGGAGTTGAATATATCACATATGACAGGGCACGCAGAATAGTCAGAAAGGAAAACAGTGAAAACGGCATATCAAAAGCCTATGCATACTACCCCGGAGGACATGAGAGGGAGGTTGTCACGCGGCAGAAAGAAGAGATAGTATATGCCGAAAGCTATGAGTATGACCAAAACGGAAATAGGATATATGAGGATATAAACGGCGAGATAAAAAGATATGCCTATGACGGCGCGGGCAGACTGAAAACGGTGACGGAGGGAGACGGAAGAGTCACGGAATATGAATTTGATGACTTTGGCAACATCTCAAGGGAATATGAGATTACGGAAAGAGGGATAAAAACAAAGAGATATTATTATGACGGAGGCGGACGGCTGATAATGGCGGAAAGTCCGAGCAGAACGGAAAGGTATGAGTATGACAAAACGGGGAATATGATTGAAAAAACAACAGAAACCGGAGGCAGAGAGAAAAAGAGTTATTACCGCTATGACGGGAGTAACAGATTGGAGGAATATATTTCCGGAGAAGAGTCAGCAGAGTACAGGTATAACCTTGACGGGCTTAGGGAAAGCAAGACGGCAGGGGGAAAATACACAAGATATGTGTATGACGGAATGAATATAGCAGGAGAGCTTTGTGAGGGAGATTACTATATTTATCACCGAGGAACTGAACTAATCGGATACCAAAGCAATGGAGGGAAAAGCTATTACTACAGGCAGGACAGTCACGGAAATGTTACGGCGTTGTTTGATTATGCGGGCAGGGATGTAAAGAACTACAAATACGATGCCTATGGCGAGCCGCAGAGAACAAGGCTTAATCCTGAAGGAGAGAAAACAATAATATATCAGTGGAAAGCCGAGACGGAGAAGGTGAACAATCCGTTTGGCTATTGCGGGGAGTATCAAGATTTGAGCAGTGGCTTGATTTATTTACGGAATAGGTATTATGATCCTGCAATAGGTCGCTTTATTAGTGAAGATCCAATAAAAAATGGTCTTAATTGGTACATTTACTGCTCAAATAATCCCGTCAACAAAATTGACCCATTAGGGTTGTTTGACTACAACATAAGACTATCATATAGCCAAACCTATAACGAAGATGTTGAAGTTTTACAAAATGAGCTAGCTTGGCTTGGGTATCTTGATATGTCTGATGGCGGATGGGGATACTATGGGCCAAAAACACAAGCAGCTGTAAATGCATATAAAAATGATATGGGACTTGGCAATACGGGTAAAGACCGAGGAGTTGTGGGCTTGCAAACATGGACATCCTTGGGATTAACTTATCGGACACAGGCTGATATTGATGCTGGTGTACAGATTGTGATGATTGGTGGAAGAAAACAATATAAAGATGTGAGTGTGCCGATAAATAACGCACTGGTTAATGCAAGTGGTACATTTTCTGAACATTCGGGTGATTTTATTTGGTTTAAGAATCAGGTGAACCATGGAGCTGATTGGGACATAAAGCGGAAAGACCCATGGGAAAGAACCATTGGTTCAACATTTCCGGGAAGTTATGACACAAAGGTTGTGTTGTTTGGTATATTAACCACGCCAGAAGAACTCGGCAATATTACATATGGATATTTAGGTAGTGCGGCTGGCTTTAGTGAAACTATATTGATTGCAGGATCAATGTATGCGGCTGGTGTTTGGACTATGATAACTGATGGCAGTGCTCGTTCTGCCGAATACAGCGATCATCCAGCAATACGCCAAGGAATTAACTGGTATAAAGGGAGATAGCGATGAAAAAATATAGAGGTGTAATGATAAAAGGCGTTTGCAATGGAATTATATGTTCACTGATTATCAATATGTGGATAATTCTATCTTACATAATCTTCAATAATGTGGTTTTATACTTAATGGGGCTGCCGCTAGGTATCTCGGTGTTTCTGCTAATGAGACAAACAAGAATCAAAAGTTTTTTGATAGCTTGGGGTCTTAGTATTTTGCTATTTGTAGTAACTGAAATTGTAATAAACCGTTTGGGGATCGTAAACATGTTTTATCATAAAGTTGTAGGTGACGAAATAAGAATGACCGCTGGTGATGGTTTTGGGATTATGGTAATTCATATCTTTAATTATTTTTGGATTATTATTGGAACGATAGCGGCATTTATTGTCACTGCTATTAACCAAAGAAGGACTAATAAAAACAAATAGTAAGCTAAGATTTTAAAGATCGACAGATTTATATCTGTTTCTCAGCCTTTTCAATAGACTGAAACAGGGTATCAATCATGCATTTATGATTGATACCCTGTTTATTTTATACCACCTATGCGGTGGTATAAAGGCGGCTTCCGCAGAAGCCGAATCCCCCCTCGGAGAGCCCACGGCACTTTGCAAGCGTAGCTTGAAAGTGTCAGAGTGGGTCATATACTTCTGCAGGAAGTGATATGGTTCGCCTTACTTTTGCTTATCCATCAGCCTTTTCCTTTCCTCTAAACTAAAAATATCCGGCGGTACTTTGACCACGATATGCCCTTCTTCATCCTGCCAATATTTGTCCCTGCCCAGTAAATAATCGGTAGGCACATCAAAAAAATCGGCAAATTTAATCAGAGTTTCGTTGCTCGGCGTGTCGGTCGCTTCTAAGCGCTGATAATTTCGTTCGGTCATATCAAATGTTTCAGCCATTTGCCTTTGGGTCAGTCCCTTTGCTTTTCGCAGTTCTTTGAGCCTATCGGAAAAAGATGCCATAATATTACTCCTCTGTTACAAATTAAAAAACATTCAAAAAAGACTTGACACGATGCAGTATATTCGTGTATAATAATCGAACACGAATATTATTATTCGTGAATATATAAAATCGTGAATGATATTATTCATATTATCACGATTTTAGAGTAAAGTCAATACTTTTGGTAAAACAAAATTTTTGAAGATGGGGGGAACGCAGTTATGGCAAACAAAACAGTTGTCCGCAATGCGGCATATACGCGCGGCAGTGTGAGCATACGGGAACGGCACAACGAACGAAAGAACGAATGCTATTCCAATGCCGATATTCGTTTAGAGCGTTCTTCTATGAATATACATTTTAGGCAGTGTGAGGGAACATACACAGAAGCCTTTGACAAGCTGCTTGAAGATGGAGCAATCAGCACGCGCGGCTTGAAGAAAGATGCGAAAATCATTGATGAAATGATTTTTGATGTGAACACAAGCTACTTTGAAGAAAACGGCGGCTATGACTTTGCCAAACGATTTTATGAGGAAGCCTATCGTTTAGCAGTCAAGGAAGCCGGTGACGAAAGATATATTCTGTCTGCGGTCATGCACGCTGATGAGATAAATGTCGGAATCTCCGATGATTTAGGTCGGGATGTATACCATTATCACCTTCATGTCATATATGTGCCTGTTGTGAAAAAAGAGGTCAAATGGTCGAAACGCTGCAAGGATAAATCTTTGGTGGGAACGGTTAAAGAGGTTGTCAATCAGGTCAGCCACAGCAAGAAATGGCCGAGATTCAAGAATGAAAACAGCGAATGGGTAAATTCTTACTCGCTTTTGCAGGATAGATTCTATGAGCATATGCGGAGTGCAGGATTTAAGGACTTTGAGCGTGGTGACTACAAAAGCACACGAAAGCATTTATCTGATGTGGAGTACAAGCTTCAACAGGATAAAGAGCGCGAGGCTTGCTTGGAGCAGAAAATCACAGGCTTGGAGAATAAGGCTGAGACAAAGAAAAAGCAAGTTGATATGCTTGATAAAAAGCTTGCTATTCGCAAAAGTGGTGTTGACGATTTAGATTATTTGGATGAGGTCGGTAAAAAGAACGTGTTAGGGCAGATTGTTCTAACACCAAAGGAATTGAAAAAGGTCAGAAGCCTTGCAGAGGAAGGTGCAGAGGCGAGAGGCAAGATTTACGATTTGGAAAATGCGTTAGAACGGGCAAATCGTGAAGCGGATTATGCAAGAGGCCAGTCGCGCATTTGGAAACAACGATATGAGGATTTGTTAGAAAAAACAAAACCATACCTTGAAGCCGTCAAACTTTTCCCACAAAAGGTTATGAATTTTTTGAAAAAGACAATGCAGGAATACAAATTGGAGCAACAGGCACGGCGGGCGCTGCGCAGGGAAAGGAGCATGGATTATGAACGGTAATATGATAACTAAACTTAAAAGTGATAATATTGCCGAACGCGATATAGTCGTGAAAGGTACACATATTCACATCAAGAGCGTATTTAACGGCAAAATTCCGCTTGAAAAGGCATTGGGCAATATTGCTGTGAGAAAACTGTCGGTAAAGAAGAAAAATTAGGAAGAAATAACGAGTTAATATTGAAGTTTTTCGCTGAGTATGGTAAAATATACTCAGCGAAAATCATTGGCTTGTTGTTTCTTCGGGAGGTTAAACAATGAGGAATCAAACAAGGTACAATGCGGCGGTTTACTGCCGGCTTTCAAAGGATGATGATATTCGGAGCACCGGAAGCTCCGGTGGCGGCGAAAGCGGCAGTATCATATCGCAAAAGGAAATCATTGAAAAATATGTCCATGACAACGGCTGGCACATTTACGACTATTATGTTGACGATGGCTATTCGGGGACAAATTTTCAAAGACCGGATTTCGAGCGCATGATAGATGATATTGAAGATGGCAAAGTCAATATGGTTATTACCAAAGATTTGAGCCGTTTGGGGAGAAATTACATAGAAGCAGGTCAGTTTACGGAGGTGTATTTTCCCTCGAAAGGTGTCCGATATATTGCGCTGAATGATGGAGTAGACACAATCAACAACGAGAACAGCATAGCACCATTTGTCAATATTCTGAACGAATTTTATTCAAGAGATATCAGCAAAAAGGTGCGGACAGCGGTTCGTGCGAAAAAGCAAAAAGGCGAATATTTAAGCAATTACGCGCCAATCGGTTATTTGAAAGACCCAGAGGACAAACACAGACTGATTGTTGAAGAAACAGGGGCTGCTATTGTTAGGCGCATTTTCGAGATGGCAAGGTCGGACATGGGCAGTAAGAAAATCTGTAAGGTTTTGAATGATGAGGGCATACCCACACCTATCAATCATAGGAAATGACTGCTGAATGGAATAAAACCCAAGCAGGCAAGGTGGAACGCTGAGTCCGTTGTTGCAATCTTACGTAATAGGACTTATTTAGGCGAAACGGTGCAGGGTGTTTATGATTGTGCAAGATTCAAGCGGACACCAAGCAAGCGCAAGCCGCAAAAAGAATGGATTATCACATCTAATACCCATGAGCCGCTTGTAGATGCTGAAACATTTGAATTTGTACAAAAGCTGATTGACGCACGAAACAGACCAATAAAGAGCAACGTGGTACAGTTATTTGCAGGGTTTGTAAAATGTGAGGATTGCGGATATGCGTTGGGATATTCAAATTCTCACGGTACGGAGTATTACAGTTGCGGCACATATCGGCGGCATGGCAGCAAATTTTGTTCTTGTCACTATATCCGAAAAGATGTATTGGAACAGGCTGTGTTAGATGACATTCGCAAGTATTCCAAACTGGCAAAACATCAAGCGGAAAAGTTGACACAACAGTTACAGGAGCAGAACGGTGACAAGGACACAAGCCAAATCAAGTTTCTAAGTTCTGAATTGGCCAAGTTGAATACTAGGAACACAGAATTAGACGGCATTTTAAAGCGTCTATATGAGGATAACGTATCCGGACGATTATCGGATGAAAGATTTAACAAATTTTTAGCGGATTACGAGAAAGAGCAAGCTGATGTGCAGATGAAGATTGAGGACACACAGCAAACGATTGACGAGATTAAAGCAAACCAAATTGACACCGATTCGTGGATTAAGCTGATTCAGAATTACACGAGAATAAAGAAGCTGGACAGAACAGTTTTAGGCGAGTTGGTAGAAAAGATTACAGTTGGCGAAGCGAAAGAGGTTAATGGACATAAAACAACGGACATAACTATCTATTATCGCTTTGTCGGTGCGGTGAGTTAAGAAAATTATTAAAAACGACAATATCAGTGGTTTTCGCCTAATGAAAGCCACTGCTCAAATATTGATATTCTGGAGAATATACTGATTCCGAGAGCGGATTGATTTATCTGAGGAACAGATATTATGGCCCGAGTATTGGGAGGTTTATGACGGAGGATCCTTCAAGAGATGGATTGAATTGGTACATTTATTGTGACAATAATCCTGTGAATTTTATTGACCCGTTAGGATTAGATTCAATTGTTATAACAAACGAAAATTCAGTTAACTTAGGAATTACAAGTGCAGGTCATACATCTGCAATATATCAAAACGCGGATGGTAATTGGTTCTATACATATTGGGGAAACAAAGCCGCAGCAGTAATTCGTATTCCAGACACATATGTGAAGAAATGGCGAAGGAGTGGCGATGTTACTGCTAATAGTATGGAATCATTAAGTGATTTTAATAATGCTTTAAATAAGTTTTTATCTGCAAATGGATTTAAAAACATAACTTCTAATTACACAGATGCAACATATATTGTTGGTGATTTTACGGCGTCATTATATGCAGCTTATGATGATGTTGAAAGTGCTTATAAGAATCGTTACAGCAAAGGAACGCTAACGACTTTGGAAGATGGCAGTAAAGTATTTCAGGGACATAATAGTCCATACAATGTAGGATATAGAAATTGCTTTGATAGAACTTATGCATCGTTAAGCAAAGGAACTCTTGCAGATGGAACAAATGTTGGGAACTATATGAGTAGTTTGGGATTTAAAAGAGGAATGGTTCCAAATGCAAATATTGCAAATTTTACTTCGGTCTTTATGAATAGTTCCTTTACATATAAAGGTGCATATTCTAGTTTATCAAATTACGCATCTTTGTATGTTCAAAATAGCCCTTGGGCTCAAAAAGCCACCAAAGCTGCGTATGCAAATGCAGCAATTGGAAAGTGAGGTGTAAACAATGTATTATTTATTAAATTATGCACCTTTCATACTGTATATAGTAGTTTCGATGTTCCCTACAAAAATAAATTTTGGTGTATTTGCTATTATATATTTATTTGCCCAACCACTGTATTTATTAATTGTTAATATGCCTTTTATTTACAAAAAGTCAATATCATATGTTGTTAGTATAATATGCATGCTTTCAGTTATTATACTCAATGTGTTATATACTATGCTTATGCATAAAATCCAAACAGGATATTTTATAGGTGATGTTCCAGAAGGATTATACTACTTAATGGCTGGAATACCAGCATTAATAACAATAGTTGGTATTGGTATAATTTTTTTGATCAAGAAGTAAACAACAAATGATTTCACTCAAAGAGGCAAATGTAAAAGTCTGCCTATGACAAACTTGACCGAAAGACAAAGGAAACGCTTGAGGACGGCAAAACGAGGGAAACGAAGTATAATGATAAAGAAAATATAATCACAACGAACAATGCAAATGGCTTAAAACTCTTGTATTTATATGACAAATGTGGTAAACTGAAAAAGGTATATGATGAAAATGCAGACAAGGTTCTGCTGATGTGTGATTATGATGAAAAGGAACGGCTGATTCGGGAGACAGATGTGCTTGGAACGGCATATGAGTATAAATATGATGAATATGACAGAAAAGCAGCGGTTTTGATATATGATAATCAGAACAATATACTGAGTGAAAAATACATAGAGTATGATGATGTGTACGAAACATCTGAAGGAGTTTTTCTCAGAATGACAGTCAGAGAGGGGGGGATATCCGACAGGAGAGTCACCGAGTATTATTTTGACAGCAGAGAACGAGTGGCGCAAAAGCACTTTGTGTCAGACGAAGGAAGAAGGATTTACCGATATGAATATGACTTTTCCGATAATGTGATATGCGAAATTACGCCGACGGGACTTGAAACAAAACACAGCTATGATATGTTTGGAAATGTAGTGTATACACAGTATCCTGATGGAAGTGAGGAGCATTTTGAGTATGACTTTCAGGGAAACTGCATAATGAGCGAAAACGGCGAGGGAGAAAGAGTATATCACACCTATGACAGCCTTTCGAGAAAGACAAAGACGGAAATCTCTGATGGTGAAAGAGTGAATGTGTTTAAAACATACTATGACTACAGAGGCAATGCGGTCAAAGAGATAAATGCAGAGGGAGGAGTCACACTAAAAGCCTACAGTGAAAGAGGATTTTTGGAAACAATACAGCAACAGGCAACGGCAGATGAGGGCATACAGACGGAATATGAATATGACGGAGAGGGAAATGTCACAAAAATGTCATATGGTGCAGCAGGGGGAACAAATCGGATAAGCCATGAATTTGTGCGTGATGAGTATGGCAGATGCATTGCGGAGATTGACAGTATGGGGCAGAAAACGGAGAATGAGTATGACGGCATAGGGAAGATGATTTTTCGGAGAGACAGAAACGGAACAGTCACGAGGTACAGGTATGACGGACTGTCAAGGGTGATTGAAAAAGTCAATGACAAGGACGGATTTGTGCAGTATGAATATACGGACTTCGGCGAGATTGCAAGCATAACCGACGGGGCAGCCGTTAAAAAGATTAAGTACAATGACTTGGGTGAGGTGCAGGAGATAATCGGAGATAAGACAACGGAAGTCTATGTCTATGATGAAGAAGGAAGGCTTATTCGGAAAACCATTGATGACAAGGAAATGGGAACGGTTGAAAGCAGGTACAGCTATGACAAAAGAGGAAATGTAATTTCGGTTGAGACAGGAATGGGAGTTGAATATATCACATATGACAGGGCACGCAGAATAGTCAGAAAGGAAAACAGTGAAAACGGCATATCAAAAGCCTATGCATACTACCCCGGAGGACATGAGAGGGAGGTTGTCACGCGGCAGAAAGAAGAGATAGTATATGCCGAAAGCTATGAGTATGACCAAAACGGAAATAGGATATATGAGGATATAAACGGCGAGATAAAAAGATATGCCTATGACGGCGCGGGCAGACTGAAAACGGTGACGGAGGGAGACGGAAGAGTCACGGAATATGAATTTGATGACTTTGGCAACATCTCAAGGGAATATGAGATTACGGAAAGAGGGATAAAAACAAAGAGATATTATTATGACGGAGGCGGACGGCTGATAATGGCGGAAAGTCCGAGCAGAACGGAAAGGTATGAGTATGACAAAACGGGGAATATGATTGAAAAAACAACAGAAACCGGAGGCAGAGAGAAAAAGAGTTATTACCGCTATGACGGGAGTAACAGATTGGAGGAATATATTTCCGGAGAAGAGTCAGCAGAGTACAGGTATAACCTTGACGGGCTTAGGGAAAGCAAGACGGCAGGGGGAAAATACACAAGATATGTGTATGACGGAATGAATATAGCAGGAGAGCTTTGTGAGGGAGATTACTATATTTATCACCGAGGAACTGAACTAATCGGATACCAAAGCAATGGAGGGAAAAGCTATTACTACAGGCAGGACAGTCACGGAAATGTTACGGCGTTGTTTGATTATGCGGGCAGGGATGTAAAGAACTACAAATACGATGCCTATGGCGAGCCGCAGAGAACAAGGCTTAATCCTGAAGGAGAGAAAACAATAATATATCAGTGGAAAGCCGAGACGGAGAAGGTGAACAATCCGTTTGGCTATTGCGGAGAATATATTGATTCCGAGAGCGGATTGATTTATTTGAGGAACAGATATTATGACCCGAGTATTGGGAGGTTTATAACGGAGGATCCTTCAAGAGATGGATTGAATTGGTATGTGTATGCGAATAATAATCCTATAAAATACATTGATCCAAGTGGATTGTATTATCTTGAAAAAGATAAAGAAGGACAGGTGTATGCTGTAATTGAATCTGGTGATACTCTTTCTAACATCTCATATTCAGAAGTAGCAGATGCTAATGCATATCTTGATTTGAATTATGCAGAACCTGGATTTTTAGAAGTAGGGCAACGAGTAAATATTACAGGAATTTATAATGAGAACTATCCTGTTCCAACAAATATTATGTTGTCTAAAACAGGGCATACGCAGGGTGATTCTGGTCTAAGAGATGTTTCGAATGAAGAAATATCGAGACGAGCAAGGGATAGAAACTTATCGGGCGAGGAAAGAAGAAGATATCAACGTGAAGAAAAGCTAAGGGGTCAAAGAAATAAACAAAAGCGACAAAGCCATTATAGTGTTCAGTCACAGTTGCCATATCCTAATGCATCTTTTTCACCAACTCCAAATCAAACCACTCCTAAAGTAAATATGCCAGATTCACAGTTTTGGGAAAAAGTCGGTGCAGGTGTTATTACGGTAGTCGGTGTTGCTGCTGGAATATACTACTTTTGTTATACCGGTGATCCTGGTATAATATATCAGTATGCGCGATAGATAAGGGGTGAAATTATGGATTTAGATAAGGCTTATAATATATTAGATTTAATTTCTGAAAAGAATGTTATAAATCCGGGTGATATAGCGTTATTAATAAACTTATCACATCATGACGATTCGGAAATAAGAGCATATGTGGCTGAATTACTTGTGTTAGCAAATGACATCGAAGCTGAAAGAATACTAATTACTTTATCCGGTGACGAAGACGAGTTGGTAAGAGTCAATGCATGTGATTCTTTATCAACATTTGCTACAACTAATTCATATAAACAATTGCTTAAATGCATTTTAAACGACCAAAGTCTCCTTGTAAAAAAATATGCCATATTAAGCCTTATTGATATTATGGATTATGTTAATGCTGATAGAGACGAATTAAATAGGTTGTTTGAGGATTTAACTCAAAAAGATGACATATCAATTATTGCATCCGGCTTTAAAGGATTATATATGATGGGAGATAAAGAACATCTTAATAATATTATTAATCTGCTAATAACCGAAGACTATCGCGATAGATGTACAGTCATAAACATTTTGGAGGATATTCTGGAAAACGGCAACAGAAATTCAATTTTATCTGCTTTAACAGAATTAAGAAAAACAGAAAAAAGTGAAGCTGTCAATTCTATAATTGATAGAGTTATTAGTGAATGCGAACAGTAAATGTAAATGCAATAAGTGGGTTATTGAGGCGTCATTTGCTGAAATATGACAAATGCTTTTTATGGTGCTATGATTTACCTGTAGTCAAGTTGGTCATAAAGCTTCTTGGAGCATTAAAGAAGAAATAGGCAATTACATTTACGGATATATCAGAGCTGCTATGGGACTAACAATTGCAGAATTATATGGTGGTTCTTGGCATGCTGCGGAGTTTCCGACAGGCGGTGCTGATTGGACTGACGAATGCCAGACCTGAGTTCTGTGAAGAAGGGTGCTCAGGCATACAGAAAATAGTTTTAAGGCGGGATATTAAAATGAAACGGAAGGTGTTCATAATAATTGGCATTGCTTTTACAGTGTTGCTTGTGGCTGCTCTTGTATTAGTATTTGGGTTTTGGTTTATGTTTGGCGGTGGTTCTTATTTCATTCAGGTTCCCAAACCGGAAATACCATATGGTGAATTTCCTTTTCGATTGACATATGAACTAAATGGTGAAATAAAAGTGATAGAAGATACCATTATCTGTGAATTTGATGGATTTAAGGTGGAAGGAGAAAGTGGGAAATATCGTAAATGGAAGACTCGTCTTAAAAGCGGCAGAGAACGCATTACTCTTTTGGATGTTCGTCAGTTAGGGGAAATGGATGATTTTAATCGCACAATTCTGGAACTGTTCTTTTCGTATGGCAATGGGGAATATTATATGGGCGATGAGTATCGACGCTCCGAAGCGAAAATATCAACTTATGTTGAGTATATGTATCAGAATATAGACGGAACAACAGGCGGCAGTGCTTTCAGTGCAGAAGAAGCTTATGAAAAGTACAAAATAAAACTTATAAGCTGGGAGCCAGCATTGCCAATTCAAAACAGTTTTAAGTAATTGACACCCCCATTGCCGAGGGGGCATTGAATCAAAAAAAGCTTGCGTCAGCAAGCTTTTTTTGATGTTTATTGGAATGCGGGTCACGGTGGAAACGACAAACATTTGGAAATCAAAACGTTTGTTGTTTTTTTTCATTTAACGATGAGAAAAAACGTGATACAATTTATTTTTGCAATCAATGCCAATGCTCTGAAAGGGGTTATTTCTTCTGCCTGCAAACAAGGATATGTAAAGAAAAACATAATTCGAAAATTAATGTAATTAAAGTTAAAAATTTGTAATTGAAATAAAAAGAGATATATAATATAATTTTCTATATAGGAATACATTATGCATGTTTTATATGTGACAGAAGGGGAGAAAATGCGGTGAATTTTAAACAGCGGGCAAAAGAATTGGTTGAACAAATGACGGTTGATGAAAAAATTTCACAGCTTCAGAGTCATGCAAAAGCAATAGAGAGGCTCGGTGTTCCTGAATATGATTGGTGGAATGAATGTCTCCACGGTGCGGCAAGATGCGGAACAGCAACGGTTTTTCCTCAGTCAATCGCTATGGCGGCAAGCTTTAATGAGGAGCTTGTTTTTGAGGTTGCAAATGTCATATCCGATGAGGTGAGGGCAAAATATAACGAATTCAGGAAAATGGGCAAAACCGATATTTATCAGGGAATTACAATGTGCGCCCCTAATATAAATATATTCCGCGATCCGAGGTGGGGGCGGGGACATGAGACCTATGGCGAGGACCCGTATCTGACCTCCAGAATTGCAGCGGCATATATCAAAGGTCTTCAGGGAAACGGAAAATACAGAAAAACCGATGCGATATTGAAGCATTATGCAGTACATTCCGGTCCAGAGGCGGGTCGGAGAGGATTTAATGCTGAGGTAAGCGAAGAAGATTTGTTTGAGACCTATCTCAAAGCGTTTGAATATTGCATAGAAAATGCAAAGCCGTCAGGCGTAATGGGGGCTTATAATGCCGTCAACGGAACTCCTTGCTGCATTAACAAATATCTTCTTGATGAAATATTGAGGAAAAAATTCGGGTTTGACGGATACATAGTGACTGATGCAGGGGCAATCGGAGATATAAACGAGGGACATGGAGTCACAAAAAGTCTTATGGAAAGTGCTGCTCTTGCACTGAAAGGCGGGATAGATTTAAACATAGGAACAGCATATGAAAAGCTTGGTGAGGCAATTGAGTGCGGACTCATCACCGAAGAGGATTTGAATCCGGCGGCGGAGCGGCTTATGGAGGCGCGACTGAGACTCGGTATGGGAGCTGATGACTGTGAATATGATAAAATTCCCTATGAAATTATAGATTGCGGAAAACACAGGCAACTGAACCTTAAAATTGCGCGGGAGAGCATTGTGCTTCTGAAAAACAATGGAATTTTACCAATTGACAGGAAAAAGAATATAGCGGTTATCGGTCCTGCCGCAAGCAATGTGAGCGTTCTTGTTGCAAATTATTGCGGAACTCCGTCACACTACACAACGTTTTTAGACGGCATACAAAAAGAGGCTGAAGGTGTTGTTTATTATGCAAAGGGCTGTGAATATTTCAGTGAAACATGTGAAATGTGGGATGAAAAGCCCGATTATGAGGCGGTGGTTGCGGCAAAGAAAAGCGATGTGGTTATCATGCTTCTCGGTCTCAATCCCCTTCTTGAGGGTGAGGAGGGTGACGCATACAACAAGGATGCAGGCGGTGACAAGCCCGGCCTTGAACTGACCTTATTGCAGCAGAAACTGTACGAAAAAATTATTGCGATTGGAAAGCCGGTCATTTTTGTCAATGTCAGCGGAAGCTGCATAAACCTTTCAAGACAAGACAAAGAATGTGATGCGGTGATACAGTGCTTTTATCCGGGTGCGGAAGGCGGAACGGCACTTGCAGATATCATTTTCGGGAACTGTTCGCCAAGCGGCAGACTTCCTGTCACTTTTTATGCAGGAGACAGTGATTTGCCGCCGTTTGCGGATTACAGTATGAAAAACCGCACATATCGGTTTTTCAGGGGAAAGCCTGTTTATGAATTCGGGCATGGTCTTTCCTATGCCGACATAAAGGAGGAGTGGCCGGACAAAAACACCGTGCAACTGACAAATTTGAGCAAATTCGGCACTGACTACTCTGTTTTAAAATTTGAGACTGTACCACATAAAACGCTTTGCGGCTTTAAAAAGGTATATCTGGAACCCGACGAAATAAAAACGGTAACTTTTGAATAGGACTTTTACAGAAAAGCCATTTTTGCATATAGGGCATGTTTTCCGGCAAGGAGGGGCATATTCAGTTGATGTGATAAGCCGCAGACAGAAAAATGCAAGACTGAAACTGCGAACATACAAAGCATTTGCCGGCGGCGTCACTTCAGAACAGCGGAAATGTCTTTTGCGTTAAATGGAAGGGTGATATAATTTAATGAACAAAAAGGTATATTTATCTGATTTCGGCATAACCGGAAATGGAGAAACAGTGTGCACAGATGCTTTTCAGAGGGCGATTGACACTCTGGAGAATGGTGATGAGCTTTACATTTCAAGCGGGGAGTATACCGTGGGCACACTTTTTTTGCACAGCAATATGAGAATTTTTCTTGAAAAAGGAGCGGTTGTGAAGGGCAGCACGGATATAGCTGATTATAAAAAGAGAGAGTACCGCGGCTGTATCGAAGCACCAAGCTTTTCTGAATGTCTCATATATGCGGAAAAATGCGAAAACATCAGCATTTGCGGAGAAGGTCAGATCCTGGGGAGCGGAAATCATTTTTCAAGCGGACAAAGACCGATGCTCATCAGGCTTGCTGAATGTAAAAACATTACAATACGGGATATTTCATTAGGCTCATCAGGCTCATGGTGCTGTAATCTGCTGTTATGCGAGGACATAAAAATCGACGGCATTAAACTGGAAAACAGAGTGAATCCGAACAATGACGGTCTTGATTTTGACAGCTGCCAAAGGGTTTGGGTGAGCAATTCTCACATCAGTACGAATGACGATTGCATTTGTATGAAAAGCTCAACGAAAAAACCGTGTGAGGATATTATCATAGATAAGTGCATATTGGAAAGTGATACCGCTGCCGTAAAAACAGGTACAGCCTCAATGGGCGGATTCAAAAATATATTGGTCAGCAACTGTATAATGAAAAACTGTTCTATGGGTGTGATAAAGCTTATTGAAACAGATGGCGGTGTTCTTGAAAATGTAAACATAAACAACATTATTATGGAAAATGTCGGCAGTCCGCTTTTTATAAGAACCGGAAGAAGAAATCTGACATTTGATACTCCGAAGGAGCTTGACTTTTACGGTGAGGGATGTGAAAATGACAAAAAAAGCGGAAAAATTAAAAATATTATTTTTTCAAATATTACAGCAAGTGTTACGGTAAAAGAAAGGGACAGAAACTCAATTTTCATATCGGGTGTTTCGGATTCTTATGTGAAAAACATAGTGATAAGTGATGTAAACATAATATTCCCGGGCGGCGGCACAAAAGATGAGCGGAATATAACCGTTTCGGAGGATGAATACAAATATCCGGAGCAATGGTTTTTTGGTGTGACTCCGGCTTATGGCATATATGCGCGGTATGCGGACGGGCTTTTTGTCAGAAATGCGGTTTTTCACACAAAAACGGCTGATGAGAGAGAGGCGGTTGTCATGAAAGACTGTGGCATGAACCGCCGTGTTGAGATAACGGAAATCGGGCAGAAATAAAACGGCGGAAGCAGAATGGGAGAAAAGATGGAACTTTATATAAACAAAAAAATTTCACATAAAAAGCTTATAGGGATGATAGAACGACTCAGGAATAACGGTACGGAGCTGCACGCGTTTGAGCTGTATTGCGGCAATGAGCTTATGGTTCGCGCCGGAGCGGCGCCCTACAGTGTTTATGACAAAAGGCAAATGTTTTCGGTGAGCAAAAGCTTTACAGCCACCGCTGTGGCTATTGCGGAGGAGATGGGACTTCTGAGGGTTTCTGACAGGGTTGCGGATATATTCAAAGAGGAAAGCCGCGGTGTGACCGACAGCAATCTTTTGAATATGACGGTTGAGAATCTGCTCACAATGACAACGGGACATGACGAGTGCGTGATGACTGCGTATGAGCTGCTTGATACGGATAATCCTTTTTTTTCGGAGGAGCCGAGCGGAGCAATATCTCAGAGTGAAAACGGTGCGGAGGCTTTTTTTAAACGAAAGGTGCTGCATAAGCCGGGGAGCTTTTTTAAATATAATACAGGGGCGAGCTATATGCTGTCTGCAATCATAACAAAGCTCACGGGGCTGACCTTGCTGGATTTTCTGATGGAAAAGCTTTTTGCTCCGCTTGATATAACACCTGCCTGCTGGACGGCGAGTGCAGGAAGAATAAATGAAGGCGGTATAGGGCTGCACATATCCTGTGATGATCTTGCCAGATTCGGGCTTATGTATTTGAACGGCGGTGTGTACAACGGAAAAAGGATAATAAGCAGTGATTGGGTTGAAAGAGCCTCTGCTCCGCATTCGTATGATTTGCGTGACAATCAGACAGAGGATTGGAGAGCAGGATATGGCTATCAGTTCTGGAAATGTGCCAAGGAGGGATACAGAGCTGATGGGTTTGGCGGACAGTGGTGTATTATTATTCCCGAAAAGGAGCTTGTTTTTGCCGCAGTGTCTGAAAGCGGCGGAATGCAGCGTGACATCGAGACATATTATGAGTGGTTTGATAACTGTATGACCGCTGAAGGCGAGAAAGCTGATATTGAAAAAACCAAGGTCTATTTCTCGGAGCTTTACCTGCCTCGCAGCGATTCTTCAATTGTTAAAATTGAGAAAGAGATATATAAAGCAGAGGATAATCTGCAAAAAATCACCTTTATCGGTATTGAAACGGATAATTCGGGGACATTGACCCTGAGCCTGTCTGACGGAGTAAAAATACATACGGTTAAAGCCGGCAGGGGCGTTATGATTGAGAACAGCATAGAGCTTCCGAACATGAAGCCCGCGATTGTTGCGCTGACCCCGAAGAACAGATGTGAAAGAGCGCGGTTTGCTGCAAGCTGGAGTGTGAATAATGATAAAATAGAGATAAAAGTAAGATTTATTGACAGTCATTTCAGCGGAAAATATATAATTTCAAGAGAAAACGACAGATTGCATTTTGAGCTTGATTTTCCGAAGGAAAGCATATACAGAGAAGCACGTAAAATTGAGGCGGTGCGCATAGGGTGAAAAGCCTGATTTTATCAGAAAAGGGAGCGGAACATGACTTTGAAATTTAAATCAAGGAAAAAGAAAAAGCTGAATGATACTGTTATGGGACTTTTGTGTGTTCTTATTTCGGTATTTTTTATTTCTGTTGTAATTTATAAATCCTTTGAAACGACATCAAAGGAACAGCAGTATAATTCCATTAAAAGTTACCAGACATATCTTTTTTCAGGCATTGATAATTACGAGCAGATATTTGTGCGTGCTACAATCCAGCTTTTTGAAATTGAGGACTTGAATGAATATATTTCCTCAAGAATCGAAAGAACGGATTTTGTGAAAAAAAAACTAATAAACAAAATAGAAGATTTTTGTGCCTACTATGATTTGAACGGTGTTGAAATAGTCAATGAAAAGAAAAATGAACTGTGGAGAAGCTTTGATATGGAGCCGCATCGGATTGACGAATATCAGGATACAAAAAGACTGCTTTCATGCATGAACTACGGAAAGGGAATAATTTCAGGAAGAGTTCTTAACGACAATGACTATAATACATATTTTCTCTTTAAAAGCATATCGGGATATATTGTGATTTTTCACTGTAATTCAAAATTCTACACAGAGGAGATTTTAAGCCCCAATGTGTATGATTCGGCAAATACGTGGCTTTACTATAACGATTGCTTTGCCTTCACCGACCGAAGCCGCGCGGAGGAGGACGATTTGATTGATATAAACACATTAAAAGACGGAGAGTTTGCCGAAAGCGGAGATTATATATACCGAATGTGCGAGTACAGAAACTATAAAATAATTACACGGGTTTCAAAAAAGCTTTTTAAAGAAAGGGTTTACAGTGACTTAAAGATATGGCTCATAATCTTTTTGGTTTTTCTCGGAGGCATACTCATGGTCGTTCTCTTTGAGAAAATAATGAATGAACGGCAGAGAAAATATAATGAGGCGTATCACATAGTGTCAAAAAGTGCCAATGAGTATTTTGAAGAGCTTATGCTCTACAAGCTGTTTTCCGGCGGTAATTTGGACAGCGAAGGCAAGCAGCTGATAAATGACCGGCTGCACAGGAAAGAACAAAACGGTGTCATCATAATGTATATACGCATAGATGCAAAGCAAAATCTTTACGAACAGTTTGATGAGCAGGAAATCAATGTTGCGAGATACGGAATCATGAACATTGTTGATGAGCTTATGACAGAGCTTGGGGTCGTGAAGATTGCACGTGTCAAGGATGATTATTTCGGGGTGATTTTATACCCTGATACAAAACTGCCGAAGGATAGTATTAAAAAACATATAGAGTTTGTATCTTCAACGGTGCAGGAGATATTCGGAGTGGGACTCAGCTATATCATCTGCAACCGGGAAATAAAAGACTACGGTGAAATGAAGCAGTGTATGGAAAAAATTGACCGTATGCGGCATTACTGGTTTATATCGGGTGAGTGCGGAGTGGTGTTTGAGGAGGATATTCCCGAAACCTTAAAAAATGCACAGTATCCTCAAAAGATTGAGGAGAAAATCCTTGACGCAGTATACAGTAAAAATTTTGAAGAATTTTTATGTCAGTGGCAGGAGTTTTGTCAGTATATAGAAAAGAACAGCTATGTGAATGCCACTGCGTGGTGTGAAAAGCTGTGCCGTAAAATTATGGAAATATATCCCGATGCCATAAAAGATCCGTATGAAATCTATAAGCTTGGCTGTATTGCTGATATATACGAAAGCATTGAAAGCGCGTTCTTTGCAGAGGAGACGGACAAAGATCGGGTTGAGGAGGCTTTTGCCGTAAAGGCAAGAAAATATATAGACGAAAATTATGCGGACAATCAATGCTGTGTGGCAGAGCTTGCAAGGGTGCTTAATATGACACCGGCATATACGGGACAGAAATTTAAATTTTGCTTTGGAAAAATGTTTAATGATTATCTGATGGAGTACCGATGTGAAAAGGCGGTTCATCTGCTGCTGACAACCTCAAAAAGAGTGAAAGAAATTGCAGCTTTGTGCGGCTTTAACACAGACACGTATTTTTCATCAATATTTAAAAAAATATATAATCTGACTCCGCAGAGATACCGCGTTTTAAAAGGAGAGGCGGAGAAATAAACAATTCCATAAAAAGTGTAGGAAATTAAAAAATAGTGAAATGGACTTTTTTCAACCGCTAAAATATAATGGGAATATGAGAATTAAACATAGAATCGGAGGCTTTTATGAAACCGACAGCAGAAAAATCAAAAACACAATGTAAGGAAATCAGCGTCAAAAAGAGAAAGAGGTATGGTGAGTCGCATTGGAGTCTTGCACTCATGGGTTTGCCGGGAATACTTCTTTTGTTTGTTTTTAACTACATTCCGATGGGAGGCTTGATAATTGCTTTCAAAGATTATAAGTATAATCTCGGAATTTTCGGAAGCAGCTGGAACGGAATAAAGAATTTCAGGATAATGTTCAGTTCAAACACATTTTTCCAGCTCGTCAGGAACACGATAGGGTATAATATGACATTTATTCTGCTCACTGTATTTGTGAGTGTGTGTGTTGCCCTGCTGCTTGATAATATAAACTCAAAACGTTCAATCAAGGTTATGCAAAGCTCAATGTTTCTGCCGTACTTTCTGTCGTGGATTGTTGTGTCATATGTGAGCCATGCGTGTCTCGATTATAACAGCGGCATCATAAACACATTTTTGGGACACATAGGAAAAGAAAAAATCTCCTTTTATTCGGAGCCCAAATATTGGCCGTTTATACTTGTTCTGTTTAACACATGGAAGACGGTGGGATTTAACTCACTTGTGTATTACGGCACAATACTCAGCATAGATACGGAGCTTTATGAGGCGGCGATGCTTGACGGCTGCGGTTATTTAAAGAGGGTAAGGTATATTACGGTTCCCCATCTTAAGCCCACAATAATAACCATGCTGCTCCTGTCGCTCGGAAGCGTGGTTCGTTCCGATTACGGTTTGTTTTTCTACCTGCCGAAGGATACGGGAGTTTTGTACAGTGTGACTGATGTGCTTGATACATACATTTTAAGAACCCTGCGTGTTGCCGGTTCGGTCGGACAAGCGTCGGCGGTCGGATTTTTGCAGTCAATTGTCGGCTTGCTGCTTGTTGTAACGGTGAATGCTGTTGTCCGTAAATATGAAGAAGAAAGTGCCTTGTTTTAGAGGGGAGAAGAAAAATGAAAAAAGACAAAACAGAAATTGCAGTAAAAATTGTTTCATATGCAGTGCTGTCTATTGTTGCTCTTGCGTGTCTTATACCGTTTTTAATAATTGTATCTGCTTCCTTCTCGTCGGAAAGCGAGATTATAAAATCGGGCTTCGGCATACTTCCGAGAGGTGCGACCCTCGATGCATATAAAATGATGTCACAGAACAAGGACACACTTATAAAGGCATATGGAGTGACGATATTTACAACGCTTTCGGGAAGTGCATTGAGCATTCTGATAACATCAATGCTGGCATATACAATTTCAAGAAACGACTATGCGTGGAAAAGGCAAATCAGCCTGTATGTTTATTTCACAATGCTGTTCAGCGGCGGAGCAATTCCGAGCTATATTCTTATTTCTCAGTATCTTCATTTGAGAAATAATATTCTTGTGCTCATATTGCCGCTGCTGCTGAGTCCGTGGAATACCTTTCTGCTGAGAACCTATTTTTCAAAGGTTCACCCGTCGCTGATAGAGGCGGCAAAGATAGACGGGGCAAATGAGTTCAAGACATTTTTCACGATAGTTGTGCCTGTTGCAAAAACGGGAATAGTTACGGTGCTGCTCCTGGTGTCTCTCACATATTGGAATGATTGGTATAACTGTCTCATGTACATGACAAATGAAAACATTATTTCGCTTCAGTATTTCCTGTACAGGGTAATGAGCGAAATTGATGCAATGCTGAAGAACAGCAACATGATTTCAGGCTTGAAAACGGATATATCCTCGCTTCCGAGTGAAACAACAAGAATGGCAATGTGCGTATTTGCGGCAGGTCCGATGATATTTGTATTTATGTGCTTTCAGAGATACTTTGTAAAGGGTATTTCGGTTGGCTCTGTAAAAGGTTAAAACTATATTCAGGAGGTTGAAGAGATGAAAAGAATGAAAAAAGCGGTATTATTGTTAGTGTGTTTATGTCTCTTGGGGACGGTTATGACAGGCTGCGGTAAAAAGAGCGTTGATGATGTGCCGGAGTTAACATGGTATGTGCCGCAGGTGCTTGACAGTCCTGACTTTGATAAGGTTATGGACACTGTGAATGAAAAGCTGAAGGCGGGGTATGGCATGACCCTGAAGCTCATCGGCATAGACAGCGGCAACTATTCTAAAAAGCTTCAGGTTATGAATGCAGGCAGAGAAGAATATGATCTTGCATTTACATCATCATGGACAAATGATTTTTACAGCAATGTAAACAACGGTGTATGCACCGACCTGACGAGCCTTTTGCCTGAATATGCACCAAAGCTTTACGGCTCAATGCAGCAGGCTGTGTGGAAGGCAGTGACGGTTGACGGAATGATCTATGCTGTTCCGAACTGGCAGATTCAGGCAAAAGGCTCAAGCCTTGCCATGCCTGTTGAAAGGCTGGAACAGACAGGCATGGATATGGATGATTTCAATACATTGGAGGACATTACGGAATATCTGCGCAGACTTAAGGAGGCAGGCACAGAGTGTAATAAGGTTTTGCCCGGCTGGTATTCAGCATTGAGATACTACGGTTACTGTGAAATCGTAGGTCAGGATCTCCCCGGCGCAATATCATTCACAGCTTCCGGAAAACCGATTGTGGTAAACCAGTATGAACTTCCCGAATTTGAAAAGTATATTAAACTCAGAAAAAGCTGGGCGGACGAGGGTCTGATATTCAATAAATATTTACCGGAGGATATATCAAGCTCAACAATGGAGAAGAAGGAAATTCGCCAGAGACCGTTCACCTTGCATATTTTCAAGCCGGGTTCAGATGCGGAAAGCAAGAAGAGCATGGGTTATGAATGGAAATCAAAGCAGATGGCGCCGGCTGTTCTTGATGCACAGTCAATTATGGCGGCTATGACATGTGTAAGTGCGACAAGTAAAAATCCCGAAAAAGCCGTTCAGCTTCTTGAGGTTGTAAATACAGAGCCTGAAATTATAAATCTTCTTGCATATGGCTTGGAAGGTCAGCATTATGAAAAAATCGGTGAAAAAACGGTAAAGTCAATCCAAAACAGCGGATATACAGGTGTTTCGGCTTGGAAAATAGGCTCGGTTGCAAATACATATCTCATAGAGGGTCAGCCCGAGGACGTGTGGGAGCAGACTGAAACGTTCAATGAGAACGCAATAGTAAGTCCGATTCTCGGCTTTAACCCTGATACAGAGGTGATTGCGGAAGAGCTTGCAAACCTGAGAACGGTTATAAATGAAAGACTCACTATGCTTGATCTGGGTCTCACGGAGGCGGACGACGGACTGAGCAAGTTCAGAGATGAACTCAAAAAAGCGGGAGTGGACACAGTTGTTGCGGAGCTGCAGAAGCAGATTGACACGTGGTATTCAAAACAGTAACAAACAAATACGGAAGGAAATGAAATGTATGAGAATAAGAATCAGTGCGTTTATTCTGCTCATGTGTATGCTGGTGCAAATGTCGTGCTTTGCTTATACTGATGGCATTGAACGCTTTGCCGTGCCGCTCGGCGGCGGAGTGACAACGGGTGCTGCCGCGGCGGCAGACGGAAAGCTGCGGTTTACGGGAAAAGGCTCTGCGGAATATGATATGCTCATGCCCTTCAACTCAATCGGCGTTGACATAGCCTTTGAAGGCTCGGTGCCGCAGAATGCTTATCTTGAAATAGACGGACAGCAATTTAAAATAGAAGGAACGGGCAGCAATGCAAGAATAGATTTCAGCGACAGAATCGAGGTCGGCGACAAAAAGCTTAAAATCAGTTCAGAGACGGCGGCGGAAATCATCAGCGTTGTTTTTGAAAAGGAAAATGATTTTATATACTGGGACGGTCATCCGCAATATGACGGCTGGGTATCCGCAAAGCTCACGGAGTTTGAAACTGCGACCAGATATGCAACAGCGGTGAAGACGGATGCTTCTGCGATGATAGTCAGAGGTGCAAAGAGATATATAGATAATTCAGATCCGACAGAGTGTCCTTTTGTTTATCAGGGAAGTATATATCTGCCGATACACACATTTGCAAGAGCCTTCGGGTTTTACTATGAGGATATGGCGGATAAGGCTTATGCACTGTTAAGGTATGAAAACACGGACTGGCGTTTGCAAAACGGTGTTGTCACAAAGCAGGTTGATTGCCTGAAGCCTGTTGCTGCGGCAGCGGACAGTTTCATTTATCAAAACGGTGAAACCTTTGTTAAGCTGAGATATTTCATAGAAGAAACCGGCAGAAAGGTCGGGTATAAGGACGGAATTGCCGTTGTTGATTATGAAAACAACATAAACAGGATATTTGCCTCCGCAAGCTATATGAATGAGTATAAAAAAATATTTTCAGAGTTTGAGGCAGCTGCAAAACAGGGGAAAACATATTATGTTGCTCAGTCGTCAAATGCCTCCGATGATAATGACGGCTCATTTGAAAGACCGTGGAGAACCCTTAAAAAGGCAGGCGAGACGGCAAAGGCGGGTGATGTTGTAAATATCAGGAGCGGAGTATACAATGAATGTTTGTCGCCGAAAAACAACGGTACGGCAGTGAGGCCGATTGTTTTTAAGTCCTATGAGAATGAGGAAGTCACACTTTCGGCAGTTCAAAGGCTTGAGGGGTGGACTGATTATAAGGATAATATAATTATTATGCCGATGAATTGGGATTTGGGTGACGGCAGAAATCAGGTTTTTATAAACGGTGAGCCTATTACAGAGGCAAGACACCCGAACACCGACACCAATGAGGGAAAATCAACAATACCTCATTCGCTTAATTTAAGTCCGCTTTGGCCAACCTACGGAAACATTATGCACACACCGGAGGATGCAATGGTGCTTGTGAGCGACACCGATCTTGAGCAGGAGACCGGCTTCTGGAAGGGTGCAACGGTGTATACCTTTAACGGAAAGGGCTTCGGCGCGGGTTATGCAAAGGTTGACCAATCAGAGCCGGGAAAGCTTTATGTCAGCGGAACGTCGGAGGCTTGGTGGTTTGACGGAGTGAACCGGAATGACTACGGATTTTTATCAGGGGTTATGAATGCTCTCGACTGCCCGGGCGAATGGATTCTGGAGAATGGGAATCTCTACATAATACCGCCGGAAAATGTTGATATGAATACCGCGGTGATTGAGGCAAAGAGAGCGCAGGTGGTCATTGATCTTTCTGAAAGAGAATATGTCCGTGTTCAGGGTCTCAAAACCTTTGGCGGCGGTGTGAAGATGAATGAAACCGAAATGTGTATGCTTGAAGGACTGGATATGAAATATATCGGTCATTATGTATACAGCCGTGATCAGAAGGACGGATATATTGAAGACGGGCAGGATTATCATACCGATGAGAACGGAAACCGCACAGACCCGAATGCTCCGCCTCAGCGCGGTGAGCTTGGAGTATATATGAGCGGTGAAAACGATATGATTCTGAACACCCGAATAGATCACAGTGCAGGTGCGGGACTTTTTGTCACCGGTTCATACAGTTATATTGAAAACAACGTTATAGCTAACTGCGGCTATGCAGGAAGCTATGTTGGAGGAATATTCATCACATCGGAGCATTGGAAAGATGAGCTCATCAAGCATGGAGGACATGCGATTTTCCAGAACTCAATTTACAATTCCGGCAGAATGGTGCTGGGCATAAACGATTTTGGATCGCAAAACGGTTCACGGCACGGCACAAAAACCTCGCTTCCTTATATGCAGTTTGACATAGCCTACAACAAAATGCACGATGCCAATATGGCGGGACGTGACACAGGTATAGTGTACAATTACCGCACAAACTGCGGAACCGATATATTGAAGAGCAAAATCCATCATAACGTGATATACAACAGCTGGGCAACAGAACGTCCTGCAAACACTCAGCCGGTGCTTTCGGCAGGCATATATCATGATAATCTGTGCACGGCATGGGAAACATTTGATAATGTTGTGTTTGCAACTGAGGTTTACGCAATGCCGAACAGAGCAATTTTTTCACAGCCCGATTCATGGAACATGACATGGGGAAACTATAATCTGGGTATACGAGAAAACGGTGTTGCAAGCCTTGCGGCAGAGGATTATCCGAATCAAAAACCGTTTTTTGCGGGTTCAACGCTTGACACCGAGCAAATGCTGCTCAACTATAACAATGTGCAGCCGCAAAATGTGTTTTACGCAGAGAACAGCATAGGGAATGGTACAAAGCTTGAAAACGGCATTGCATACTTTGAAAACACGGGTCAGGAAATGACGTTCGGCAATATTGATATGGGAAGCGGAAAAAATGCACTTATAATTGACTATGCAGGCAGATACTATAAGCATGGAAATAAGTGCGAAATCACTGTGACGCAGGCTGACGGGACTTCTGCAATGAGAGTTGTTGAAATGGACGGAAACGGCATAAGGAAGGGACAGACTGACAAGAAATTTGTGCTGTTCGGCAAAACTCTCAGCGGTCTGTGCGAGGTTACAATAAAGCCGCTGACGCTGAATGAGCTTGGAATAAGATCATTTACAACGGAAATGGAACACATCGATAACGGGGAATATCTTGTGAAGATAAATGCAGGTAACTATGATTACAATGAGCAGGCAGACAGTGCATATACAAAGGCGTATGCAGGTGTCGGTGACATTGACAGTGTATATTTTGGTATATTGCGCGACACATGGCCGGGTACAAATCTTGGTTATTACAATATAGAATTTACAGCTGAGGCAACAGAGTTTGCAATTGCCGCAGGAACGACGGAAAAATATTCGGGTGCGGCGGTTAAGATCAGGATAGACGACATAAATTCCGCGCCGATCGGCACTGCGTATTATGAAGCAAAAGAGTCGTTTAATGACTATTCACCTGTGGTGTATAAGCTTGACAGACCGATACCGGCAGGAACTCACAATGTTTATATATGTGTTGAAAAAGGAAACAGCGGTGAAAACAGCAGTTCTGCGAATATTGAATGGTTCGCATTCAAATGAGGGGGGCGGATTGATGAATATTAAAAAGCTGACAGGGTTAATTGTTTCATTCACAATTCTGACCGGATTTTGTCCTGCTGTGCATGCCGCAGACACAGCACTCCTCTTTGAGCTTGACTTGTCGCAGGCACAGCAGAATATCGGAGGAGCAATAACGGGTCTTGCGGATAGGACGGGCTTTGCCGCGGCTGTTGAAACATCAAAAAGGGACGCGAGCGGAAACTTGAATGTTTATCTCAAGGAGTTTGACACGGCTTTGGGAACAACAAAGTATCTTCAGTTTGGAACTCACGGTTCGGGAGACTGGCCATCGGACTATGACAAGGAAAAGCTGAAGAACGAATCCCCTGCGGTGAAGGTTATTTCCGACAAGCTGAGAAAAAGCACCGGAATAACATCGCATACGGTTGAGTTTTGGGCGCGGGTAAATCAGAATAACCTCACTGATAAAACAACCCCTGTTTACGGCAGGCAAAGCAATTCAAACACAAACAGCGGAGAGGTTTTATCACTCGGAGGGGCAAGTCAGATGAACAATCTGAAATTCAGCTATAACTGGACCGACATGATATCCGACAGCAATAAGCTGCGTGAGGACTTTTCAAAAAACCGTGAAAAGCAGTGGGCTCACTATGCAGTAACCGCTTTGTATAACAGCGAAACCAAAAAGTGGGATTATACAGTTTATTTAAACGGCAGTCTTTGCGGATACGGAGGAATAACCGCAAAAAATCAGGTTGACATGGCAGATGAGAGCGCGTGGAATCTTTACATAGGTCTCGGCGGAAAAGAGAATTTCAGCGGTGACATTGCAACGTTTAAGTATTATCAAGGGGTTCTTTCCGCACAGGAAATAAACAAAATCTGGAATGACGAAAAGTCAGGGTTTCAGGAATTGTCTGATGAAATAAGCCTTTCAGCGTCATCAATTGCGGACGGTGCAGTGAATGTGGGTGTGCAGACAGAGGGAATGACGTGCAGCTTCAGCAATATCATAAGTCAGGACTGTCTTGATGAAAATGTGAAGCTGTATGACGAAAGCGGAGTTGAGGTCGAAGGCGTTCTGGTGACGGCACAGGGAAATGTTTTATCTGTCAGATGGGAGCTTCTGAAAGAAAAAACAACCTACAGACTGTGGATTGGCAGCGGGTTTTCTTCAATAAACGGACACAGTCTCGGCGGTGACATTGAGATTTCGTTCACAACTGCGGACAGCTGCTTCATAAATGAAAACTTTGATTCGGACGAATATATCGTTGGTGAAAATGCTCCCAAAACCGATTCTGTATACTATATGCTCGGCGGAGCGTCAGACAATTCAACAGCTCTTGTGTGCGAGGAGAACGGAGATAAGTATATTTCCCTATCCGGCACGGAAACGGCAGAGGCGAGAATGGTGTTAAAGCCGAATATTGAGCTTGACAGCGGCACTGCATTTGCGGTTGAAATGAAGATAAGAGGAAGAAGCATGTCGGACGGAAACGGCTCGGCTCAACGGAAAATTCTTTACCTGAACAACAACGGCGCAAGCTTCGGATATATGAACAGTGCAGATATAAGCTTTCCGGGCGGTGTGGGTTCGCTGAACGGAGAAAAGCTTTCCGTTGTGTATTCATCAGACCGCTTCACATATATAAAAGCAGTATTTATTCCTGATGACGGCGGAATGTATGCAATAATCAGCGATGACAGCGGCAACAGATGCAGGATCATTCCCCAAGGCTCCTTGCCTGACAAAATAAACGATATTGTGGCGATTCAGATTAAGCCGTCAAGTTCTGCGGAGGCGGCAGATGACCGAATCGAAATAAGTGAGGTGAAGGGGTATACATTGGCAATGCCTAAAATTTTCGGCAGCAACCTTGAAAGCTTTTCAAGAGCTGAAAATAAAATTGAGGTGTTTTTCAATAAAGAACTGTCCGATTTCACAGGTGATGATGTTGATTTTGGCGAGATAAACGGTGAAAGTGCGGAGACACGGGTGGTTTATGAAAGAGAAAGGAAAGCGGCAAGTGTTTATTCGTCCGCATATCTTAAAGAAGGCAGAGATTATTGTCTTGACTTTTCAAGAGTAAAGGATACAGACGGAATATCCGGGGGCGAGCCGATGAAACTGAGTTTTAAGGTGCCGTATTCATCACTGGCTTGTTCGGATATAAGAGTGCTGAATGAAAACGGAGACAGTATAAGCAATTTTGCTGCTGACTGTACTGTGAATATTGCGGCAGATGTAATAAACTACGGAGCTGATGCAAATGCGGCAATATACGCACTCATATTTGCCGAAGACGGGACGATGTATGATTTGAGAACAGCCGAGCCGATAAGCCTCGGCAAAGGACAAGGTGACACATTGAGAATAAGTTCTGTTAATGTGAAACGGGGAGAATGCCTGAAGATTTTTCTTTGGGAAGAAATGAGCTTTAATGCGGCAAAGTGCATAGCGGTTAAGGAAATCGGCATAAATACGGGGCAGGAATAAAACAGGCGATCGTTTTTTTCGGAATCATATTGCATTTGGCTTTGGAATATTGCAGATATAAAGAC
>CAKSIW010000019.1 GCA_934463175.1 uncultured Clostridia bacterium
GCACATATGTGACCGCATTTTCAAACACATCTTTCTCGAATTTTGCTTTTTTGCGAAGTTCATTCTTCTGTTTGAGCGTCTCGTGTCTTTCGGCTTTCAGCTCACGCAGCACATTCTTTTCCTTTTTTCCGAGACGGTTCTTTGAGCCTTTGCGTCTGAGATATGCCGCCTGAGTTTTTTGTCCGGTGGGTTCAAAGTCAATCCGCCGTTTTTCGGAATCGACAGCACAAACCTTAATTTCAATGCTGTCGCCGATTGAATATTTTTTTCGGTTTTTCATTCCCGCAAGCGACAGTCCGTCCTCAGCCATAATATAAACATCGTCCTCAATGAGACTTGCAGGAACAAAGCCCTCAATCGTGTTTTCAAGCTCAACAAAAAATCCCGTGGTTGTCACATGGGTTATAACTCCGCGATATATCTCACCGATATAGTTCTCCATGAACTCGCATTTTTTAACCGATTTCCAAGTCAGCTCCGCATCTGCGGCGTTCATCTCAGACATTGAAGCGGAAACCGCCGTTACAACCGCAAGCCCGCGCAGCTCCTCTTTTCTCCTTTCGCCGACCTCACCGTGCAGACTTTCCTTCAGAATCCTGTGAACCGCAAGGTCGGGATAGCGTCTGATCGGAGATGTGAAGTGGCAATAGTCCGAAAAAGCAAGTCCAAAGTGTCCGAGGTTTTTTTCGCAGTATCTCGCCCTTGACATCGTCCTCAGAACAAGATAGCTGACAATTTCGGAAAGCTCCGTGTCCTTCGTCTCTCTCAGAATATTTCTGAAATCCTTCGGTGACATATTGCAGTTAAAGTTAAAATCCACACCCAAAAGCGGCAGAACCTCTCCAAGCCGTTCCACCTTCTGCATATCGGGCTTTTCGTGAACTCTGAAAACACACGGAAGTCCAAGACCGTTCAAATGCTTGGCAACGGTCTTGTTGCAAATCAGCATGAATTCCTCTATTATATTGTTGGAAAGCGTTATGGGATAGCGCCGCACGGCAGTCGGCTTGCCCTTCTCGTCAAGAATGATCTGCGACTCATGGGTCACAAATTCAATTGAGCCGTTTGCCACGCGCCGCTTGTGCAGAATCTCCGCCAAGCGCTGCATATCCCGAAGCGGCTGAAGAATGTGTGAATATTTTTCACACAGCGCACCGTCTCCTTCAAGAATTTTTGTAACATCGGCATAGGTCATTCTTTCACACGATTTTATGAAGCTTTCGCATATCTCATATTTTTCAACTCTGCCGCGCGGTGTTATGTCCATGAAAACCGAAACCGTCAGGCGGATTTCATGCGGAACAAGACTGCACAGATTGTTTGAAAGTTCAAACGGCAGCATCGGAATCACAGTATCAATGAGATATATGCTCGTCCCGCGCATGAATGCCGCATGGTCAATCGGCGAATTTTCCTTGACATACCGGCTCACGTCCGCAATGTGGACACCAAGCCGAAACCCTCCCGAGTCAAGACTCTCAACCGACACCGCATCATCAAAATCCTTTGCGTCGTCACCGTCAATGGTGAAAATCTGCATATCCGTCAAGTCACGTCTTCCGTCCAAGTCCGTCTCCGGGACCTTCCCGGGCATACGCTCTGCCGCTTTTGCCGCCGCGGGCGGAAACTGCGGCATAATGTGATATGCATTCAGCAAGTCAACAAACGTCATTCGTTCTCCTCCGAATCCTCTCATTCATTTCATCAATCGGAAATGTTTTTTCTCTTAGTATATACAAAAACCGCCCCGATTATTTGGAGCGGTTTGTTCAGCCCATGAGCTGCGCACTTTGTTATTTTTCAGCCGTTTCGTCAGCCGCCTTGTCGGTCTCCACCGCGCCGCTTTGAGTGTCAGCGTTTGCAGCCTCGCTCTGAGCCTTTGCAACGTCCTCGGCAGACATCAGAATATTGCCGTTCTCATCAACAAGGTTTCCCTTGTCATCAAGCTGAGCCTGAACACCGCCGTCAGCATTCTGCTGAGTCTGTGTCTGAGTCTCCGTCTGAGTCTGTGCATTGTCAGCCTTGTTGCGGTTGATTGAATATACCGCAAGCGTGATTGAGCTTGCAACAAAAAGAACCGCAATTACCGATGTGACCTTTTTGAGCATGGCATCAATCGTTCTGCCCTTGTTGCGGCCGAAAAATGTTTCCGCTCCTCCCGCAATGGCACCCGAAAGTCCCTGCTGCTTTCCATGCTGCATTAAAACCACCGCAATGAGCGCAATGGAAATTACAACATGTATAATGATTAAAGCTGTTTGCATTCTGTTTTCCTCCTCATGTACATCAATGTATCTATACTACCACAAAAATAATTTTTTTTCAAGGGTTTTTTTGATTTTTTCATATATTTGGGAATTTTATGTCTCAGGTTCACAAATTATTCATATTTCTTTTACCGAAACTTCATAGTTTGTTCATGCAAAATATTTATTTTATTGCTATAATCAAACCATAGCAAATGAACAGTTTGCTAAAAACATAACTCCCTCCCCTATGACACCGTACCCCAAACGGTGTCATTTTTTTGAGAAAAGCGCACCGAGCGTGCGCTTTTTCCAAACCTGCAAAAGGGGCTGCTTTTCCAGCCCCTTTTAATTTTTAATCCTGATTCTTGCGCAGGAAAACGGGAACGTCAATTCCGTCGTCCTCATTGATTGAATAGAAAGGATTTGCACGTCCCGAAGGTGCTGCATTTTCCGTTGCGGGCTTCTCCTCGCTCTTTTTCTCGCTCATTTCCTCTCTCATCGTTGCAAAGATTCCCTTGCCTTCACCGCGTCCGAACGGCGACGCCTTCTCCTCCGGCTTTGCATTTCCGCCTTCAAAGCCTGTCGCAATGACAGTCACCTGAATTTCATCGCCCAGTGATTCGTCAATTATTGCACCGATAATTATGTTTGCGTCCTTGTCAGCCGCCTCGGTGATCAGCTCAGATGCCGTCTGAATCTCAAGAATACCCAAATCACTTCCGCCCGTGACGTTGAGAATGACACCCTTTGCACCGGTGATTGTTGTTTCGAGAAGCGGACTGTTGATTGCCTTTGCCGCCGCGTCATGCGCACGGTTCTCACCCGTTGCCTTGCCGATTCCCATATGAGCATAGCCCGTGTTTTTCATGATTGTTTTTATGTCGGCAAAGTCAAGGCTGATGAGACCCGGACGTGAAATAAGATCCGAGATTCCCTGAACACCCTGTCTCAGAACATCATCTGCCATTCTGAACGATTCCGTTATCGGAGTTTTGTTTTCCGCAATTGTCAAAAGCTTGTCATTCGGTATGACAACCAGAGTGTCAACCGCATTTTTCAGATTTTCAAGACCTGCTGCACAATTCTTTGAACGTGTTGCACCCTCAAACCAAAACGGCTTGGTGACAATGCCGACCGTGAGGATTCCAAGCTCCTTTGCAATTTCCGCAACAATCGGAGCCGCACCCGTTCCCGTGCCGCCGCCCATTCCTGCCGTCACAAAAACCATGTCGGCGTCCTGAATTGCAAGCGCAATTTCATCGCGGCTCTCCTCCGCCGCCTTTGCGCCGATTTCGGGAACGGCGCCTGCGCCGAGACCCTTTGTGAGCTTCGCTCCGATCTGAATCTTCTGTGCCGCATCGGAAAGCGACAAATCCTGCTTATCTGTGTTAACCGCTATAAATTCAACGCACTGAACCTCTGCGTCAATCATTCTGTTTACCGCATTGTTTCCGCCGCCGCCGACACCGATAACCTTAATCTTCGCCGGGCTTGCAGCTTCTGTATCAAACTCGAACAAACCAATTCCTCCTATCCACACAATTCTTCGCGTGTATTAATCTTTTTCTTTTCGGCTTTTGTATACAAAAAAATATACATATATTTATATTATACCATTAAAATAAAATTTGTAAATACATAAATTAAAATTTATTCACGAAATATCATCTTTTTTTAATTTTCGTATGCCAATCATACCTGTTTTTCTTCATTCTCCGCAGCAAGCTCCGATTTTTCGTCAGAGTCCGCGTTTTCCTCATCATCATTCACTTCAGGCTCTGTGCTGTCATCTTCTTCAAAATCCTCATCATTCTCTGCATGACTGACTGATTTTTCGCTGATTGCAAGCCTCACTCGCCTTTCCTTTTCTCTCGCACGCTTTGCAAAATAAATGTCAAACGTCATTCTGCGTATTGCCGCAAGATTGTTGAAAATTCTCACGCCGAAAACCACAATAACCGCAAAATAGAGACTGATTCCGAGGAGATTTCCCACATATGTCAGCAAAACCGCAAGCACCGCGTTTGAAAAAAGCCCCATCATGAACACGTTCATGTTAAACCTCTTGTTAAGATTTGCCGCAAGTCCGCCGAAAACAGAATCGAGTGCGGCAATTATTGCAACCGCCACATACGGAAGGGTGGTCGCGGACAGGTTATACGGAATCAGGAGTCCGAGCAGAATTCCCGTCAGAACCGCAATAACAAAAAACATTATTCCGTCACCTCCGTTTCAACCGCCTGCGCATATTTCAGCGTTGTTGCGCCCGTATATTTTTTTATCACCATTTTGTTGCTCTTTTTGATTGAAACATCAATTCCGTAGAACGATGACTGGTCAACCGCGCCTCCCGGCATTCTGAGCGCATTTTCCAGCGTGTCGGGATCACCGATGACCTTGATTTCAAACGGTGCCGCTTTTTTTGTGTTGTTTATGCTTATCGTCGGTCCGGCACAGCGGATTTCACTTGTTGCCAGAATCCTCTCATCATTAATCGCAAGCGCTTCGGCACCTGCCGCACGCAGCTCGTTCAGAAACATCAGGACATATGAATCATGAACAATTCCATAGCCGCTGTCCGACACAATCCCGCCGACTCCCTGATTCGCATTGCTGCCGTCCTTCAGGGTCACCGTGATTCCGCTTCCCGTGACGTCCGTGAGTCCCGCAATTGTCTCGGCACGTCCAAGCTCCTCCTTGAGGATTTTTGCAACACCGCCGCTCTGGGTCACCTCTTCGCGGTATTTCGTCAAATCGTTCTGAAGCTCAATTATCTGCTGCATCAGATTTTCGTTTTTCTCCATCTCGTTTTTATAGTCCTGCTGAAGCGTTTCAACACGGTTTGAAAGCTGATTCTCAACCGCATTCGTCTTTTTCACGCCCTTTATCTGCCATGTCACGGCAAACACCAGAATCAATATCACAAACGACATTGACAGCTGAAACTTCTGCTTTTTGTCGGGTCTCATAACAATCCGCGCTCCTTTTCCCATCATATTTTTTCCGGCATTTTCAACCCTGCTTTTCTTCATTTTCCGTTTTCTCTCCCGTCTGTGTCTGCGGCTCCTCACCGCCGCCGTTTTCCTGTGCCGCCTCTGTCTCCGCAGCCGCCGTATCCGACTCCCTCGGTCCGACATAGAGCTTTTCTCCGCGGAAATCAATATCCGCTCTTTCATATGCCGATATATTCTCGTCAATCACCTTTTTCACAAAGGTCAGCTTATATTCCATATTATCATAGCTTCCGATGTATATGTTCAGCCTTCCCTCATAGTCCAGCTTGATATCCGACAAATCCTCCGCGTTTGTTTTTCTTATGTGAGGCAGCATTCCAAGCCTGTCCATGATGTCCAGACACTCAAAAATCTTCTCTGCCTTCATGTCGTCCTCCGCCGTTATCTTCTGTCCCGGCGTCTCAGATGTCACCTTCAGCCCCGTCAGCTCCGCAAGACCTGTCACCGCGTCGGTCTCCTTCTCAGGCACCGCCGCAATTATTTTTCCTTTTGTATCGACAACCGCGAACGCGCCGCTCACCTTCACATAGCCTGCGCCCTTCGCCTCTCTCACCCAGATTTTGAGCTTGTTCGGGAAAAGCCGCCGAACGTTTGACTCAGAAATTTCGGGCATTTCGGAAAGCCTTCTTTTCATTGCGCTTATGTTTGTGACAAATATATTCACACCGCATTTTGCGTCCGCCGCCTTAATTATTTCTTCCTCCGTCAGCTTCTCCTGTCCGACGCACACAATGCTTTTCACGTTGAAAAACGGTGCTTTCAGAACCGTGAATATGATCCCTGTGCAAAGGAACATAAACAAAAACACAATCAGCCGTCTTTTAATCCGCATTTTCCGTCTTTCGCGCTGCAGCCGCATTCTCTCTGCCGCTCTTGCGTCATCGATCCGTTTTTCCGCCAATGACATCTCCTCCCTCGCTGTGCAGGCTTGTCCTCCACGGACAGCAGGCAGCGTTCTCTGCCGTCTGCCAAGCCGCACTCATTTTCGTTTAATCTGCGCCCCGAGCGACGCAAATGTTGTCTCAATGCTCTCATAGCCTCGGTCGATGTGCTCAACACCCGAAATTTCCGTGTCTCCGATTGCCGAAAGTCCTGCCGCAACCAGTGCCGCACCGCCGCGCAAATCACATGCCGCAATGCTTGCTCCCTGTATGTAGTTGCAGCCCGAAACCACCGCAAGTCTGCCGTCAACAATAATGTCCGCTCCCATCTTAATCAGCTCGGAAACATGCCGATAGCGGTTTTCAAAAATATTTTCGACAAAGGCGGTTGTTCCGTCAGCCGTACAGCACGCGGACATAAACAATGCCTGAGCGTCTGTCGGAAACCCCGGATAAGGCGAAGTTATTATTTTGCCGAGTCCGCAGAGCCTTCCGCCGCAGCCTATCCTCACGCCATTCTCCGTGCATTCCGCCTCACAGCCTGCGTCCCGGAGCATTGACAGCATGAGCCGCATATGCTCTGCCTGAGCTCCCTTCATATGCACATCTCCGCCGCATGCCGCCACCGCACAGGCAACAGTTGCGGAAAAAATTCTGTCCGATATTATATTATACTCCACTTTGTGTAATTTTTCAACACCTATAATGCGAATTATTTCAGAACCTGCACCGGAAATTTTTGCCCCCATTGCATTCAGAAAATTCTGCAAATCGACAATCTCGGGCTCACGCGCCGCATTTGTGATGACCGTCTCACCGTCGGATATTGCGGAAAGCAGCATAATATTTTCTGTCGCCCCCACGCTCGGGAACTTCAAATCAATCGTTGCAGGACGGATTTTTTCGGCATTGCAATAAATATTGCCGCAAATTTCCTCAATCTCAACGCCAAGTTCCCGAAACGCTTTTATATGTAGATCAACGGGACGCAGCCCGATTGCACAGCCCCCGGGATATGACACGGACGCACGCCCGAGTCTCGATATAATCGCACCAAGAAACAGCACCGATGACCGCATACAGCTCATAAGCGAATCGGGAATTTCGCACTTTTTCACATTTTCCGTGTTTATGACCGCCGTTCGGTCTCTGTATTCGCATTTTCCTCCGAGACACTCAATGATTTTCAGCGCACCGCGCACATCTGCAAGGTCGGGGCAATTGTGGATTATGCTTTCCGAACCGCTGAGCAGGGTTGCCGCAAGAATCGGCAGTGCCGCATTCTTTGATCCCTGAACCTCAACCTCGCCGCACAGCTTTTTTCCTCCGCAAATTAATATTGTGCTCAACATGACACCTCCCCATTTTTTCTTCGCAATACATAGTATGTATTGCAGGGCGGAAGTGTTCATGCCGCAATGTGCTTCAGCGGCAGGTCAGCTCATTCAGAAGTCCGCAGAGCTTGTCGGCAGCGTCGCGGATTCCGATGTTCCGTGACGCACGGCTCATTTCAAGCAGCCGCTCATCATCGGAAAGAAGCGGTCTTGCGGCGTTCTCGATTGCCTCGGCTGTCAGCTCACCTTCGGTTATCACAATCGCACCTCCCGAGCTTTCAACGGCGCGTGCGTTGTGTTCCTGATGATTCCCCGTGACATATGGCGACGGAATCAGAATTGCAGGCTTGCCGAGTGCCGTCATTTCACTCACGGAGCTGCCCGAACGCGCAACAATCAAATCTGCGGCATTCAGTGCCAGATCCATGTCATATATATATTCGCTGACCCTGATTCTGCCGTATTTTTCAAGCTTGATTCCGTTTTTCTCAAAGCGTGCCATAACGCTTTCATACTGATTATTTCTTCCCGTTGACATGATTATGTTCAAATCATCTCTGTCCGCAATTTCTGAAATCCAGTCCGCAGCCGCCGCATTAAGCTTGTTTGCACCCAGACTGCCGCCGAAAATCAATACGGTTTTTTTGCTGTCAAGACCCAAAGCGCGCTTTGCCTCTTCTCTGCTGCATTTCAGAATTGATGGTCTGATCGGGTTTCCCGTGACCTCAACCCGCCTCGGCTTCGGCAGAAATTTTTCCGCCTCACCCATTCCGAGTGCAACAATATCGGCATACCGCGAAAGAATTTTCACTGTCACGCCCGGGTATGCATTTGATTCATGCACAAGCGTCGGAATTCCCATGCGGTGCGCCGCATAGAGGACGGGTCCCGTCACATATCCGCCCGTTCCGAAAGCAACATCGGGCGCAAATTCCTTGATTATTTTTTTTGCCTCATGTATGCCCGTGAATATCTCCGACACCGTTCTGACATTTTTCAGGCTCAGCGAACGCTCAAAGCCGTGTATCTTTATAAATCGAATTTCAAAGCCCTGTTTCGGAACAAGAACCTTTTCCATTCCTTCCTCCGTTCCGACAAACAAAAAGCTGCTGTCGGGTTCTTTTTCCTTAATCAGGTTGGCAACAGCAATTGCAGGATTTATGTGTCCCGCAGTTCCTCCCGCCGCAAAGAGAACGCGCATTCCGAAAACTCCCCTCCGTTTTAATCATAACAATCCCTGCCGCAATGCGGCAGGGAATACATTCTTTATAATTTGCTGTGCTTTGATATATTCAGCACTATGCCCATCTCAAACATTGTGATCGCCAGCGACGTTCCGCCATAGCTGAAAAACGGCAGCGGCATACCCGTGACAGGCATTGACGATGTGACAACCGCGATGTTCACAATCGCCTGAATCGCAATCATTGTTGTGATTCCTGCTGCAAGAAGCGTCCCGAAAAGGTCGGGTGCCTTCAGCGCAATTCTCATTCCGCGGAGAATGAGAATGACAAACAGCGCAATGACCAGAATTGCACCCAAAAGTCCCAGCTCCTCCGCAAGAATCGGGAATATGAAATCGTTCTGAGGCTCGGGTATGTTCATATATTTCTGTCGGCTCTGTCCGAAACCTACGCCGAAAAGTCCGCCCGAACCAATTGCATAGAGCGACTGCACAATCTGCCAGCCGTCCCCCTGAATGTCCTTGAACGGGTCGAGAAACGTTGTGACACGTGCCATTCTGTATGGCGCAACCATAACCGCAACAACAATTGCAACCACAACAGGCGCCGCAATCACAAAGATATGCCGCCAGCGTGCACCCGCAATGAAAATCATCACCGCAAGCGTTGTTGCAATCAGCATTGTGCAGCTGAAATGCGGTTCAAGCATGAGAACCGCGGCAACCATACCGATAATTGCTATGTATGTCAGAAACGTTGAAAAATGTCCAAGCTCTTTATAGTTTTTTGCAAGATTATTGGCAAAAAATATAATCATTGCAATTTTTGCCGCCTCGGACGGCTGAAAATTGAACGGTCCTATGTAAATCCATCGGCGTGCATCATTCACGACACGTCCGATTCCCGGAATCAGAACCAGCACCAAAAGCACGAATGCCCCTGCAAAAAGCAGCCGCGACAGTTTTCTCAAGCGGTGATAATCATAGTTTATTGTGAAAAGCATTCCGATGCTTCCCAGAACTGCCCAGAGAAACTGCTTTTTGAAATAGTAATAGCTGTCATGGTTGGTCATTGAGCTTGCGAATGCAATCGGACTGCTTGCGCTGAGAACCATCAGAAGTCCGAGTGCCAAAAGGCAATATACGACCGCAAGAAATCCATAGTCGATTCCGCTCACGGAAAGCCTTGTTCCGATTGCCGTCAGCCTGCCGCCGTCCACAGCTCCGATTTTTTTGATTTTAATTCTTTTATTCTTTTTCATAATATACCGCGGTCAGCTCCTTCCGCCGTGCGCCGTGACCGTCTATGCAAAAAAGCCGATTATGCACAAAACAGCCGTAACCCCCGAAAACACCGCAACAATTTTCCTTTCACTCCAGCCGCACATCTCAAAATGATGATGAATCGGGCTCATCCTGAAAATCCTTTTACCTGTCTTTTTGAACCATGTGACCTGAATTATGACCGAAAGCGACTCCGCAGCATAGACAAAGCCGACAATCAGAAGCAAAATCGGGTTGCACATATAAATTGCCATTGCGGCAACGGCTCCGCCAAGAAACAGCGAGCCTGTGTCTCCCATGAAAACCTTTGCGGGGAATTTGTTATAAATCAAAAATCCCAGCAGTCCGCCAATCAAGGACGCGGAAAAAATCACAACGGGCGTTGTTCCGCGCACGCTTGATGCCGCGCAGTAGAACACGCTCACAACTATTGTCACGCACGATGCGAGTCCGTCGATTCCGTCTGTCAGATTAACGCTGTTCACAGCCGCAAGCATTACCAAAACAACAAACGGTATATACACCCAATATGGAAGTGCCGCCGAAATGCCGGTGAAAGGAATTGCAACCTCCGGCTTAATCACACCGCTGCATGTGAGCCAAACCGCAAACAGAAGAGCCGCAAGCAACTGCAATGAAAACTTCTGCCCTGCCCTCAAGCCCAGATTTCTTTTGAGTATGACCTTAATATAATCGTCCAAAAATCCAATCGCGCCGAACGCAAGCGACACCGCAAGCAGCGAGAAAACCCCATGAGCTGCGGTCACACCGCCGCCCGACATGAAAAAGCCGAGAAGCGACGCCAGGACTGCCGCCGCAATGAATATGAATCCGCCCATTGTCGGCGTGCCCGACTTTGACTTATGCCAGCGCGGGCCCTCCTCGCGTATCTCCTGCCCGAACTTCAGCCTGTGGAGCAGCGGTATCAGAAATATCCCCGCAACCGCCGCAACCGTGAACGCAACTGCAATAATTGTAAATATCTTTGACATTTTTATCCTCCAAAACCGACAGAGCTTTTCTTTTGCCGTGCTCCTTATTTATCAAGCTCCGAAACATAATCCGCAAGCTCCTCCAAATGCATTCCGCGCGACCCCTTGAACAGAATAATATCATTCGGGCGCAGAATTTCCGCAAGATGAGCCTTTGCCGTTTCGGTGTTTAAAAACACATAAATCTCCGCAGAGCTGAACCCTGCGGCAATTGCACCGCGGGCAACGCTTTCCGCATTTTTTCCGACCGCAATCAGACAGTCCAAGCCATACTCCGCCGCGAGCTGTCCGACCATCTCGTGTGCCTTTTCCGAATATTCGCCCAGCTCCAGCATGTCTCCGAGAACCGCAACACGTCTGAACTCCGCCTCGGAATCACACGGCGGTGTCACCGAAAGCACCTCCAGACCCGATTTCATTGATGTCGGGCTTGCGTTATAGCAATCGCGGATAACCGTACTGTGCGTCAGCCGTTCAATTCTCTGACGCATACCGCTCGGCTGAAAATCGGAAATTCCCTCAATTATGTCATTTATCGGAATGTTATATCTCAATCCGACAAGTATTGCCGCAAGAGCATTATAAACATGATGTATTCCCGGAACACCGACCGTGACTTTGCGCACCTCACCGTCGAGCTTGACCTCAAATTCGGTGCGGTCCGAAAACTTTCTCACGTTCTGTGCCGCAATGTCACAGCCCGAATTTTCGATTCCGTAGCTGAGTGTTTCATACGGCAGCGTTCCGCAGAGACCGCGAAGGTGTTCATCATCACCGTTGACAATCACAGTTCCGTCACCCGTCAGTCCGTCAAGAATTTCCAGCTTTGCCTTTAATATATTCTCCTGTGTTTTCAGGAATTCTATGTGAGAAAACCCGATATTTGTGAGAACAGCCGTCTCGGGCGCGGCTATTTTTGAAAGATATGAAATCTCTCCGAAATTGCTCATGCCCATCTCAAAAACCGCGACCTCGTCCTCACTGCTCATTCTGAAAACAGTCAGCGGAAGTCCGATGTCATTGTTGAAATTGCCGTCGGTTTTCAGCGTTCTGTAACGCCTGCCAAGCACGCAGGCAATCATATCCTTTGTGCTGGTCTTGCCGACGCTCCCCGTTATTGCAACAGACGGAATATCAAACTGACGCCTGTAGTATGCGGCAATATCTCCGAGAGCCTTTCTTGTATCGTCCGTATATATCACGGGCAGGCTGTCCTTGTTTTCAAAATTTCTGTCAACCACGCAGCATATCGCCCCGGCTTTTATGCAGTTTGCCGCAAAGTTATGCCCGTCAAAGCGGTCACCGCGCAAAGCAACAAAAACCGCACCGCGTGCCGCCTTTCTGCTGTCTGTCACAACGTCCGAAACAATCATTTCCCCGTCACACAGCTCTGCTGTTCCTCCGCATGCCGCCGCAATCTGTTTAACCGTCAAAATGTTTTCCAATCCGTGTCACCTCACGCCCTCTGTATGGTCAATAAGCTTCTGAACAATCTCTCTTTCGTCAAACACGATTGTTCTGTCCTTGAGTATCTGATATGTTTCATGCCCTTTTCCCGCAAGAAGGATTATGTCATCGCTTTTTGCATGGTCAAGCGCATATTCAATCGCCTCAAAACGGTTCTCCACCACAACATATTCGCAGTCGGTCTCCGATATTCCGGCGAGAATGTCCTTGATTATTGCGCCCGGCTCCTCAGTTCTCGGATTATCGCTTGTCACAATGCAGAAATCCGAAAGCTCACCCGCGATTTTTCCCATTTTGGGTCTTTTGGTCTTGTCACGGTCGCCTCCGCAGCCGAAAAGCGTGACGATTCTGCCCTTTGCAAATCCCCGTATTGCATTCAGAATGTTCAGCAAGCCGTCGGGCGTATGTGCATAGTCTATTATAACCGTATAATCAGTGTCGGTATTCACAACCTCAATTCTGCCCTTGACACCGTGAGCCGCGGCAAGTCCCTCCGCAATTGTGCCGAGGTCAAGTCCTGCCGCAAGACAGCAGCCCGACGCAGTCAGCGCGTTATACACCGAGAATTTTCCCGGAATTGCAAGCTTCACGCGCACGGTTTCGCCGCCGTATGACATATCAAACTCCACACCCGTTGCCTTATACTCGATGTTTTCCGCAGAAAGCCCGTCAGACAGCCCTAAGCCGTATTTCAGCTTTCCGCACGTGCAGTCTGCCGACATTTTCTCAAACGCTGCGTCGTCGGCATTGAAAACGCCTGCACGGCACATTTTGAAAAGGCGCGATTTTGCCTCAATATAGTTATCCATTGTTTTGTGAAAATCAAGATGATCCTGCGTCACATTTGTGAACGCCGCAACGTCAAATTCGCAAGCTGCAACACGGTCAAGTGCCAAAGAATGCGATGAAACCTCCATCACAACCGCGTCAACTCCTGCGCCTGCCATTCTGTCAAACAGCTCCATCAGTTCAACCGAATCGGGGGTTGTGTGATGAGACGGAATGACCTCAGACGCAATCATGTTCTGATTTGTGCCAATCAGTCCGACCTTCATGCCGCAGTTTTCAAGAATTGTTTTCACAAGATATGTTGTTGTTGTTTTCCCGTTTGTTCCCGTAACACCGAAAAGCCTGAATTTTCTGAAGGGATAGTCATGAAGCGCTGCCGCCATCTTTGACGCGGCAAGTCTTGTGTTTTTTGTGACAACAGTGGTTGCCGCAATGTCATCAAGCCTTCTCTCCGACACAATCGCAACCGCTCCGCGTTCAAGCGCGTCTGCCGCAAAATCGTGTCCGTCCTGTTTGAATCCTTTAATACATATGAAAGCATACCCGGGCTTCACCTCATTTGAACTGAATGTGATTCCCGAAATTTTTGTATCAATGTTTCCCTGTGTTTCAACAATATCGACGTCCTTCAGCAATTCCGCCAGTGTCATATCATATTCCTCCAATATACATTTGTTTATTTTTCATTCGTCAGTCGCGAACCTCTGCATATGCAAAGTCAAGAGTGATCACCGTTCCGGGTTCAACAACCGTTCCTGCCGCAGGCGACTGCGCCGAGCACACTGCCGCGCCCGTTGCCTTTGACAAGCCCTTAATTCTCACATTCAGCCCCGCGTTCACAATTCCCTTGTTCGCCTCGGACGCTGAACAGCCCACAACGTTCGGCACGGTCACATTCTGCGCACTTACCTCGCCTTCTGTGTATGCAACAACCTTTGAATTTTTTGAAAGCTTTGAAAATGCCTTCGGAACCTGATCCAGAACAATGTCGCCGCTGCCTCTGAAGCTGATTCCGACACCGCTCTCCGCAAGTATGCCCTCTGCTTCCTTTCTCGTCCTTCCCGTTATGTCGGGAACGGTTATATCAACAAGTGCAAGCTCCTCCTGAGTGTACTCCGGTTCAACGCCGAGATACTGGAGACTCTCTTCAAGAATATTTTTCACAACAGGTGCCGCAATCAATCCGCCGTAATATACCGCACCGGCAGGCGGCTGGTCAAGAATGACAAGACATGCAATCTGCGGATCGTCCGCAGGTGCAAAGCCGACAAACGACGCAACATATTTGCCCGAGCCGCGCGGCTGTTTCTCCGATGTTCCCGTCTTTCCCGCAATTCTGTAGCCTGCGAGATATGCATTTTTTCCGCCGCCGACCGAAACAACCGATTCGAGTATCTCACACATTGTTTTGCTGGTCTGTTCCGATATTACCTGACGCACAACCTGCGGCTTGAACTCCTCAACAACATTCTGACTGCTGTCAACGAGCTGCTTCACAAGATGAGGTTTCATCAGCTTTCCGCCGTTTGCCACAGCCGAAACCATGGTTATCATCTGGAGCGGAGTGACATTGAAACTCTGTCCGAAGGACGATGTTGCAAGGTCGATTTCCTTGAAGTTTGACGGGTCATGGAAAATTCCGTTTGTCTCGCCCGGAAGCTCAATTCCCGTCTTGTCACGGAAACCGAAGCCCTTCAGATATTTCAAAAAGTTTTCACGTCCGACCCTTGCGCCAACCTCAATAAACACGGGGTTACACGAATTCTGAACGCCCTGGACAAAGGTTTCCGCGCCGTGTCCGTTTCGGTTCGCACAGCCGATCGTTCTGTCCGCAACCTTGATTGACCCGCTGCAATAGAAATGGTCATTGAGTCCGACCGCGTTCTCCTCCAGTGCCATTGATGCCACGGCAACCTTGAAGGTTGAACCCGGTTCATATGAATCGACAACCGCCTTGTTTCGTCTCAAAAACTGCGTAACCTCGGTCAGCCGCGAGTTATATTCCGCACCGCTCAGTCCCGAAAGCTCCTTTTCAATCTCGGGATATTTCTCCGCAACCGCCTCCGTCACCGCAAACGGCTGATTCAGATCATAGTCCGGCTTGGTTGCCATCGCGAGTATTTCACCCGTTTTAACGTTCATGACAATTGCCGCCGCACCTTCTTCAAGCTTGTTCTCGATTCTCGCATTTTCAAGGTGCTTTTCAACATAATGCTGAATGCTTTCATCAATTGTCAGAACAACGCTCTGCCCCTCCTGGGCTTCATAATAGCTTTCATAGTTGTCGGGCAGCTCCATTCCTGCCGCACGGTTCGCCGAAACGATTCGTCCGGGAATGCCCTTGAGCTTGTCATCATAGACGCTCTCGATTCCCTCAAGTCCCTGATTGTCCGCACCGACAAATCCGATGACCTGTGACGCAAAGTTATTATACGGATAATAACGTTTTGTATCCTCTGAAAATTTTATGCCGTCAAGCTTATATGTATTCACATATTCGCGCACGGCGTCCGCCTCGTCCTTTTCGACTTTTCTTTTTATATATTCAAAATTGGATTTTTTGTTTATTTTTTCGAGAACCTCGTCCTTTTCAAGCCCGAGTGCGTCTGCAAGATTCTTTGCAATCTGTTCCGCTGTCTGCTTTGAATTTCCGCGGACGTTTTTCGGCGAAATGCTGATTGTTTCAACGCTGAGATTGTTCGCAAGAATTTTCATGTTACGATCATAAATCAAGCCGCGCTTGGGGTTTATTATATTATCGCTCGTCTGCTGCTCACGCGCCGCCGACGCCAGTTCTCCGCCGTCCACAAGCTGAAGCCATGCAGTCCGGCAGATGAGTGCGCAAAAGCATACAATGACCCATATGCCGACACAAACAATCCTTTTCCGCTGTTTCAACGTACTCTGTTCCCTCTGCACCTTTCTACCTCCGACACCGCATAAATTTCCGCAGGCAAAATCCGCCCCGAAACCGACAACAGCGAAAGCTATAGAAACCTAAGCTCCCGCCGCAGCAATTCACTTCTGTAAATTATATTTTATACCGCACTGTAAATATGACAAAATGCTTTTTTTATTTGAAAATTTTCATCGAACCGATGATTGTTCCGGGAACACCCGTAACCGCAATCTTCTCTCTCTCGCTGTCAGTATTCTTTGCGGCAATATTCTCCGAAAAATCTCCCATCTGCATGTCAACATAAAAAATCTGATATCTCTCGGGCTTCACCATTCCGAATTTCTCGCTTGCAACCGTCTGAAGCTTCTTCAAATCAACCGTTTTGTCAATCTTAGCCTGCAAATCCTGGTTTGCAGCCACAATGCTGCTGTATTCCTTCTTCAGCTGCGTTATCTCGGAATTTGCCTCATTAATCGCAACATATCTGCTTATCACAACAAAAGCCGCCGCAAAGCACATTGCAGCCTTCAAAAAATTTCTGAATCTCGCCGCAGCCGCAGCACGTCTTGCACTGCGTGCTTTCACCGCTTTTTCAATTGCAGCTTTCCTGCGAGCTGCTTCATTATGCCGTTCATGTCCGCGTCCCTCGCCGAATGCGTCAAGCTTATGCGCACTGCTGGTGTTATAGCCGTACATATTCGCCATACTGAATTCTTCCCTTCTAAATTTTTTTCACCGCACGCAGCTTTGCGCTGTGCGCTCTCATATTATGTTCAAGCTCATCGCCGCCCGCGGCAATGGGCTTTCTGTTCAAGATTTTCACTGTCGGTTTTTTTCCGCATACGCAAACCGGGAAATCCTTCGGACATGTGCAGCCCGACGCAAGCTCCGCAAAAGTCTGCTTGACAATCCTGTCCTCCAGAGAATGGAAGCTTATAACCGCAAGAACTCCCCCGGGGTTCAGAACCTCCGCAAAATCACGCAGGGCATTCTCCAAGGGTTCAAGCTCACGGTTGACCTCAATGCGAATTGCCTGAAACGTCCTCTTTGCAGGGTGCTTGTCCGCAAACCTTGCCTTTGGCGGAACCGCACGCTTGATGACATCACAAAGCTCAAATGTTGTTTCGATTTCGGACTCCGCACGGGCTTTGACAATCTCACGCGCGATCTGCCTTGCAAACCGTTCTTCGCCGTATGCGAAAATTATTCTTGCAAGCTCCTCCTCGGGATATCCGTTCACAACCTCAAAAGCACTCAGGCTGTCCTCACGGTTCATTCTCATGTCAAGCCGCGCATTCGAGTTATAGCTGAATCCGCGCTCCGCCTCGTCAAGCTGAGGCGATGACACTCCGAGATCCAGAATCGCTCCGTCAAGCCCTCCGACTCCGAGTTTTTGCAATATGCTTTTTATGTTTACAAAATTATCATGTACAATATGAACAATGTCACCGAACTTTCTCAGTCTTTCCGACGCCGCGCCGATTGCGGTCATGTCGCGGTCAATGCCGACAAAACACGCGTCTTTGCCCAGCTTTGAGCAAATCAGCTCCGCATGTCCGCCGCCGCCGAGAGTTCCGTCCGCATATGTTCCGTCCGCCTTGACTCCGAGCAGCTCGACGCTCTCGTTCAGAAGCACGGATATATGCCTGAATTCTCCGCTCATATGCCCAACCTCTCCATTGCCTTTGCAATTTCTTCCGACTCAAAAGATGAATCGTTCATATATTCTGTCCATTTCTCCTTGTCCCAAATCTCGGCACGGTTTGAAACACCGAGAATTACAAGCTCCTTTTTGAGACCTGCATATTCTCTGAAATTCGGCGGTATCACAACTCTTCCCTGTCCGTCAATTTCACATTCCGCAGCACCGCTGAAGAAAAATCTGCGGATTCTCTGAGCGTCCGCGCCGCGAAGCGAGAGCAGCTCCTGACGGAACCCGTCCCACTCTTTTGCGGAATATGCATACAGGCAGTTATCGAGACCCTTGGACAGCACAAAAGTCCCGCCCAAGTCATCTCTGAACTTTGAGGGGATACTCACTCTGCCTTTCGTATCAAGGTTGTGATAATACTCGCCTATAAGCACACTTTCTCATCTCCTTGTTTTCGGAGTTGTTTCATACCACTTTGTGGGTTTTCATGCCACTTTGACCCACTTCATTAATATAATACAATATTTTTTCTCATTTTGCAATAGGTTTTTAAAAATTTTTTTAATAAAATTTAATTTTTTTGTAACGGAATTTTAATATTGCAAAAGAGGCTGCGGAAAAGTCAACTGACTTTTCCGCAGCCTCTTTTGCAAGGGGGATAGGAAAAAAGCTTTGGGATCGGCAAACTGAGCCAAAACTTTAGTTTTGGGTTACCCGAAGGCGTACAAATGTACGCCGAGAGGCGAAGTTTGCCGATAGCAAGAAAAGGAATAATTCTGTGAAAAATCAAATTTATTTGATTTTTCTGCCTCAAACAAAGCGAACTATGCCGTTTGTATTTCCTGTAATTTGTCCACGCCCTTCCTTTTCTTGCGTTCCGGAGTTTTTTTACATCACCCGTCCTCATTTTCCGACAATCAGCTTCCTTACAATATCCACGGGGATAATCAGCAGTGCGGGAATTATTGCCGCCGCCCACTCGGTCGGTGACAGTCCCGTTGTTCTGAGCATTGCACCGCCGAAATATGTCATTACAATCTGAACCGTGCAAATCAGGAGCATGATTGCAATAAACGGCTTGTTCAGCGATATGTTCTCCATCAGGTCAATTCCGTCGGTTCGCGCATTGAATGCGTTGAAAATGCACGAGAATATGAAAAAGCTGAAATATCCCGTATAGAAATATATGTCCTCGGCATGGCTGCGGAAGGCATAGTGCATATCCTCCGACAGAAACATAAATACGCTCATTGCGCAGATGAACAACCCGTCCACCGCAACTGCGCTCCACATTTTTTTATCAATAATGTTCTCACTCCGCCGCTTTGGCTTTTCAAGCATATACTTTCCAAGGGCAGGCTCGCCGCCGAATGCAATTGCCGCAAGGGTGTCCATAACAAGATTAATCCAGAGCATTTGCGTGACGTTCAGCGGTTTTTCAATTCCGATGATCGGACCGAGAAGCGATACGGAAACCGCCGCAATGTTGATTGTGAGCTGAAACGTTATGAATTTTTTTATACTGCTGTAGATTGTTCTGCCATAGAGGACCGCCGATTTCACCGATGAGAAGTTGTCATCGAGAATGACAATGTCGCCTGCTTCCTTTGCAACGTCCGTGCCGCTCCCCATTGCAAACCCGACATCTGCACGTTTCAGTGCCGAAAGGTCATTGACGCCGTCTCCCGTCATGCCGACAACAAAGCCCTTTTCCTGTGCAACGCGGACAAGACGGCTTTTGTCGGTCGGCAACGCTCTCGCAATCACACGCAAATCAGGCATGATTCCGCCGAGTTCATCATCGCTCATTTCCTGCAAATCCTCCGAGGTCAGCACAATTCCGCGCGGACTTTCCAGAATCCCTGCCTCTCTTGCAATTGCAATTGCCGTCTCCTTTTTGTCTCCCGTTATCATGACCGTCTGAATCCCTGCACGACGCACACTGCTGACAGACGCGCGGACATTAGGGCGCAAATCGTCACGCAGTCCGACCAGACCCACAAGCGTCAGATTATCGGGAATGCCGTCACTCTCCGTTTTGTCGGAAACCGCCAGCGCAAGCACACGTATACTTCTTTCAGCCATTGCGTCTGTCGCACGGCTCAGCTCGTAAACCGATTCAAGAGCCTTTATTTCACCGTTTCCGTCATAATAGCCTGTGCATTTTTTCAATATTTTTTCGGGTGCGCCCTTAATCAGCGTGCCGCAAAAATCACCTGTGACAACTGCTGCGGAATATTTTCGGCTGCTTGAAAACAGCACCTCTTCCAAACGCTCCAGCCGCGGTTTTTCAATCCCTCTCATATCCGAAACCGCAAACTCCAGCAAAGCCTTCTCGGTCGCATTTCCGCCGAGAACCCTCTTGCCCGACACATAAGACGCGGAGCTTCCGCAGACCACCGTGTGAATCATCTGCCTGAGCGGCTGAGGCGGCTCAGAAAAACTGCCGTATTCATGTCCGCCGCCGTCCGTGAAGCTCACCGCTTTCAGCTTTCCGCAGGTTATTGTTCCCGTTTTGTCGGTGAACAGCAGATTTATGCTGCCTGCCGTTTCAATTCCAATCAGTCTCCTCACAAGAACGTTTCCCGACATCATTTTCTTCATATTAAGAGAGCATACAATCGCAATCATCAGCGGAAGCCCTTCGGGAACCGCAACCACAATCACTGTAATCCCGACAATGACCGCGCTCACAATATCCGAAATCACCTGAGCCGCGTCACAAAAATATGCCCCGATTTGCACGGGATTCATTCCGTTGTCAAGCACTGCCTTCTGGAACATGCAAATCAAAACAACCAGCACCGAGCCTATGTATCCGAACTTGCTTATGCTTTTGGCAAGTGCTGCGAGCTTAACCTGAAGAGGACTTTTTCTTTCCTCGGTCTGCGCCTCACGGTTGAGTCTGCCGTAAACCGTTTTGTCGCCAACTGCGTCAAGCTGCATTATGCACTGACCGGAGCAAACAACCGCACCGCGGAAAAGACTTGTTTTATCCCAAAAATCAATCAGTCTTGTCCGATAGTCAAGTGTCTTTTCGCTGCCGCTCTTCTCAACCTCCTTGTTTTCGCCGTTCAGTGCCGACTGGTCAACCATAACCGAGCCACAAACCGCATGCCCGTCGGCAGGAATCAAATCCCCCGACTGAAGCAAAACGAAATCCCCCTTCACAAGCTCATCAATGCCGATTTCCGTGAGCGCGCCCTCACGGTATACCTTGCACTTCACTCTTGACGCCTCTGCCTGAATTTTGCGGAACTCCTCCTCATTTTTAAATTCCGACAGTGCGCTGACATATGTCGCAATCAGCACCGAAAGGAAAATTCCCGCGCATTCAAACCAGTCAACCTTTCCCAAAAACGTGAAAACAATGTTTATTCCCAGTGCAACAAGCAGAATGACAATGATCGGGTCATCAAACTTCTCCCAGTATTTCTGCCAAAATGTGACCTTTTTGCGTTCCGTCAGCTTGTTTGTTCCGTACCTTTCCCGCGACTCGCCGACCTCTGCGCGGCTTAATCCCCTGACACTTTCCATGCTCCGAACCTCCGTTTGTCCGCCGTGTATTTTTAACCTGTAACATTCTTATGCGGACAGGCATACAAATATGTTATTTTTTCCGCCGGTATATTGAAAATTGTCTCGTGAAATGCTATAATCAACATAAAAGAAAAATCAAAGTGAGGAAAATATATGCATGTTTTGGTTGAGCTTTTTGATTTGAGCAGGCTTGAAAATGTTGCCGCAGCAATGATATATAAACCGCAGAAGGTCATCTTCATCGGTTTTGCGGAAATGATGACCGAGAAACGCAGACGCGATATTCTGCGTTTTTTCCGCATTAAAAAAATATCCGCCGAGGCGGAATTTAAAACGGTCGGCAGATATGACTTCCGCTCCGTCATACAGTGTCTTGAAGAAATCGCAGACGAAAATGACGATTGCTTTTTTGATGTCACAGGCGGCAGGGAGCTTCCGCTCGTTGCCATGGGAGTTGTCGCCGCAGAGAGGCGCATTCCGCTTTTTCAGCTTGACATCAAGGGTTGCCGCACCGTGCCTCTGAAAAACTGCGAGGGCCTTTCGGAATACGGCAGTCCGAAAATGACGGTTGACGAATGCATCGTTCTGAGCGGAGGTGCGGTTGTCCGCAGCAGACGTTTTTCCGACGCAGACAAGGCTCTGACCGCAGATATGAATCGGATTTGGGAAATATGCCGCCGCAGCAGCACTGCATGGAACAGACAGACAAAGCAGCTTGCCGCCTTTTGTCAGAGCGAAACCGACTCACTCCTTGTCAGAATCAACCCCTTCAAGCCCGAGGCTGCCGAGCTTTTGGCTGAGGACGGACTTGTGGCACAGCTCAGGCGTGAAAGCCTCATTCTTGACTACAGAAGCGGAAATAATGAAATCAGCTTTCGTTTTAAAGCCGCTCACATTCACGGAATAATTGCAAAATCAGGGAACATTCTGGAGCTTTACACCTACATGACGGCAAAAAGAATGAAATCAAAGGAAGACCGCGCCGTATTCTGTGATGCGGCGTCGAGCGTATATATCGACTGGGACGGCATTGTTCATGAGCCGTCCGACAGCGTCAAGGACACCGTAAACGAAATTGACGTCATGCTCATGCGCGGAATCCGTCCCGTGTTCATATCCTGCAAGGGCGGCGAGGTGAAAAAAGAGGCTCTCTATGAGCTTGCCGCAGTGTCTGATAAATTCGGCGGACGCTATGCCTCAAAACTCCTCGTCTGCACCCACATCGGCGGAAGTGCACAGGGAAGAAAATATCTTCTCCAAAGAGCGGGCGACATGCACATCAGGGTTATTGAAGGTGTCGACAAAATGACACGTGATGAATTTGAAGCAGCACTTGAACGGAACACGCGCTGAAAAAAGCTCCGGAACGCAAGAATATGTACGCCTTCGGGTGAGCAAAACTAAAATTTTGGCTCAGTTTGCCGATTTCAAAGCTTTTTTCCTATCTCCTTGGAAAAACAAAAGCTGTTTAAAAAGACAACGTCTTTCTAAACAGCCTTATTTGTGTGTAGAATTTTTAAACTTATCCGAAACATCAACTGACATTTCCTGAAAAACAAAGCTTTTCGCCAATGAAGGGAATTATTTCTCCTCAGTGAGACCAAAACGCTTTCTGAACTTGTCAACACGACCGCCCGTGTCAACTAACTTCTGCTTGCCTGTGTAGAAAGGATGGCAAGCCGAGCAAATTTCGATTGAGACATTCTCTTTTGTGGAGCCTGTTTCGATGACGTTTCCGCACGCACATTTGATTGTTGTCTGCTTATATTCGGGATGTATTCCTGCTTTCATATATATTTCACCTCTTTCTTTCGAGAGTTATAGCTTTAATCAGCAAGAATCATTATATCATATATTTTTGTGAAATGCAAGCTATTTTTTCATTTTTTCTTCACTTTAATTCAATTTTTTCTTTCAAAGCCGCAAAATCCAGCTTTTTTTCAAGAAAAATTTCGTCTGCCGCAAAGCCTTGATATATCAGCATGTCAAGCCCGTTCATTGTATCAAGCCCCAATCCGCGCGCCTTGGCAAGAAATCTTGTTTCGGAAGGATTGTAAATCATGTCAAAAACAAGCGCGTCCGCTCCAAGCTCACCGAGAAATGACAAATCCGAAAAATCCGCGTCAACTCCATGCATTCCGAGAGGAGTGCTGTTAATCAGAATATCACATTCCGCGCATGCCGCGTGCATTTCCTCCGCTGTCATGCCGCCTGTTTTGACCGAAAATCCGCACCTGTCCGAAACATTTTTTGCGAGTCTCTCCGCTGCGGCTGCCGTTCTGTTCAAAACCGTTATTGCGGCTGCCCCCTCGGATGCCGCCTTCAGTGCCGCGCACGATGCAGCACCTCCTGCACCGAGAATGACAATCCGACTGTCCGAAAAATGTCTGCCATGTTCCGATACTGCACGGCTGCATCCGATTCCGTCAGTGCTGAAGCCAATCATGCGTCCGTCCTTCACGCGAACCGTGTTCACTGAATTAAAACGCTTTGCCTCATCGTCAATACCGTCAAGCAAGGGAATTATATCAACCTTATGCGGCATGGTCACATTAAAGCCTAAAAGCGTGCGTGCCGCTCCGTTTTTCAAAAATTCGCCGAGCTTTCCTCTTTCGACCCTGATTTTTTCATATGTCCATGCTTCATTTTCGCAATCAAGCGCCGCCTTGTGAATTACGGGCGAGAGACTGTGCTCAATCGGGTCGCCGATAACCGCAAGCCTAATCGCCATTTTTTTCACCGACCTCGTCCTTCAGATATTCAATTGCAAGGACATATCCCCGAAAGCCAAGTCCGCAAATCTGCCCTATACATGCAGGAGCCGTGACAGATTTGTGTCTGAACTCCTCGCGCTTGTGAATGTTGCTGAGGTGAACCTCGACCGCAGGCAGTGCAACCGATGACAGTGCGTCATGAATTGCATAGCTGTAGTGGGTGTATGCACCGGGATTTATGACAATTCCGTCATAGTTTCCGAGTGCGTGGTGTATGAAATCAATTATTTCTCCCTCGCCGTTGCTCTGCACCACAACCGTCTCAATGCCGTGCTCCTCTGCATAGTCCTCAATATATTTTTCCAAATCCGAATATGTCTTTGCGCCGTAAATTTCAGGCTCTCTGACACCGAGAAGATTTATGTTCGGACCGTTAATCACCATTATTTTCATGTTTCTTCACCTCGGCAATTATTTTTTCAGCCGCCGCCTGCGGCGACACATTGTTTTGGATTTCAACATCGCAGTATTTTTCATAAAGCCCGATTCTTCTTGAATAAATCTCGCGTATGCGCTGCACCCCGTCTGCAAGGAGCGGTCTTGAGGATATGTCCGCATCGCGGCATATGTCCTCAAGCGAACGGTTGAGGAACACCACCGTACACCCCGACACCGCCTGCATGTTTTCGGGACGTTCAACACAGCCGCCGCCCGTCGAAATCACGCATGAGCTTTCCTTTGCAAGTCTTCCGAGAATTTCGGTTTCGAGCTTTCGGAAATATTCCTCACCGCGCTTTCCGAAAATTTCGGAAACCGTCATTCCGCATTCGCGCTCCGCCTCCGAGTCGCAGTCAAAAAACCTGACCCCGAGTCTTTCCGCAAGCAGCTTTCCGACCGTGCTTTTTCCGCATGAAGGCATTCCGATCAAAACTATATTTTTCATGCACACCGCCCTCTGTCAGATAAACTCACGGTAGTTTCCCAAAAGTCTGAAATATGTTGCACCGCTTTTTATGTCGCACATTGCACGGCAGATTTCATCATCAAGCAGATTTCCCTCACAGTCAACGAAAAACATATATTCAAAGTTCTTGTCATGTCTCGGACGCGATTCAATTTTGACCATGTTCAGTCCGTTGTCCGCAATCTCATTCAGGACACGGCTGAGTGCTCCGCTCTCGTTCGGCAAAGCAAACATCATGCTGATTTTGCCGCATGAGGCGTTCAGGAGTCCGCGCTTTGAAACAGCCGCAAAACGCGTTGTGTTTGCGCGGCTTTTGCTTATGTTGTCCGCAAGAACGGTCAAGCCGTAGATTTCGGCACAGCGTCTGTCCGCAATTGCCGCAACCGCCTTGTCGCCGCTCCCTGCCGCAAGCTTTGCGCTGAGTGCCGTGTTATAATACGGTCGGAACTGCGCCTTCGGGTGCTCATCAAAAAAGCTTTTGCACTGCATATATCCCTGCTCATGCGAATATACCGTGCGAATGTCGTCAAGCGACGCACCCTTTTGTCCGATGAGACAATGCTCAATTTCAACATCTGTTTCTCCCACAATGAAAAAGCTGTTCTCTGTCAGAAGGTCATATGAATCCGAAATCGAACCTGTGTATGAATTTTCAAGCGGCAAAATTCCATAGTCCACCTCACCCTTTTCAACCGCCTCCAACACCTCGGAAAAGGTCATCACGCTTTTTCTCGCGCAGTCCCCGCCGAATATTTTCATCAGAGCCGATTCGGAATATGCCCCTGCGATTCCCTGATATGCAACGGTCGGTGCGGCTTTCAGCTCCGCCTTATCAAAGCCTTCCAGCATTTCCTCCGATTTCTCCGCAGAAAACAGCCGTCTGTTCTGGTCTGCACGGCTGATTGCCATAACCGCGCTGAAAAACGCGCGTGCCGTCGCCGCGTTCTCATCTCCGGCAAGCTCCGCCTTGTCAGCAAGCAGCTCCGCCTCGCGCTTTCTGTCAAGCACGGGCATTCCGCAGCCTCTTTTATATTCCGCAACCTTTGCCGTATACCCCATGCGTTCAAGGAACAGCGGCAAAAGCTTTCGGTCTGTTTTGTCTATGCTTTCTCTCAGCTTTTCAAGCTCATTCATTTCAATTCACATTCCTTTCATCAGTTTCATGCTCCCAAATCAAGCAGGGCAAGCGCCATGCAGCTCTCCGCAACAACAGCCGCACGCTGAACAATGCACGGGTCATGCCTTCCCTTGATTTCAAGCTCGCAGTTTTCCATTTTTTCAAGATTAACCGTGTTCTGTTTCTTTGCAATTGACGGAGTCGGCTTGACTGCCGCGGAAAACACAATCGGCATTCCGTTTGAAATTCCGCCGTTGATTCCGCCGTTGTTGTTTGTTTTCGTAAACACCCTTTCCCCGTCGGTGCAGAACTCGTCATTTGCATCATATCCGCGCATATCCGCAAGCCCGAAGCCGCGTCCGAACTCAACCCCCTTGACGGCAGGAACGGAAAACAAAAGCGACGCGGCTTTGCTTTCGACCGATTCAAAAAACGGTTCTCCAACGCCTGCCGAAACACCCAATGCCGCGCACTCGATTATTCCTCCGACCGAATCACGTTCCGCCGACGCCGCAAGAATTGCCTTCTGCATATCCTCACCGCGTTCCGCGTCCATTGTCGGGAAGTCCTTTTCCGCAAGTCCGCACAAAAGCTCCTCTGTCAGTTCGCAGTCAAGAAACGATTTCTCGCGTATTGCCGCAACGCTCCTTATGTGAGAACCGATGACAATTCCGTGCTTTGACAGAACCTGACGCGCAAGCTCTCCCGCAAAGACAAGCCCTGCGGTGATTCTGCCCGAAAAATGTCCGCCGCCTCTGAAATCGTGGCTCTCGCCGTATTTTACGAATCCCGTATAGTCCGCATGACCCGGGCGGATAATCCCTTTCAGATAATCACCCGAACGGGTGTTTTCATTTCGTATTATTCCGCAGATCGGCGTTCCCGAAGTCACTCCGCTGCAAACCCCCGAAAGGATTTCAACCGAATCGCACTCCCGTCTCGGTGTTGACAGCTTGTTTCGCCCCGGTGCGCGCCGCTGCATTCCGCGCTCAATTTTCTCCGTGTCCAAAGCAAGCCCCGACGGGATTCCGTCCACAACCGCACCGATTGCGCCGCCATGGGACTCGCCGAATATGCTGACTTTAATTCTCGTTCCCCATGTGTTCATTTTATCAATCCTCCCAGTGCCGCATAATCCTCAAAAAATGTCGGATATGACTTTTTCACAGCCTCCCTCGCTCCAACAATCTCAACCGCGCCCTCACAGCGGCATGCCGCAATTGCAAGTGCCATTGCAATTCTGTGGTCGCCCCATGCCGAAACGGTGTTGCCCGAAAGAACCTGTCTGCCCGATATTTTCAGATAGTCGCTTCCCTCGCATATATCAGCTCCGAGCCTTGACAGCTCCGCCGATATTGCCCTGAGCCTGTCACTTTCTTTAATTCTCAGTCTCCCTGCATTAATGATTCTGCTCTCTCCGCGGCAAAAGCTGAAAAGCACCGCAAGAATCGGAACAAGGTCGGGAATTTCGCTCGCGTCAACCGTGATTCCGTGCATATTGTCTGTGCGGACTGCTCTGTAGCCGCCGCGGAAGCTTTCAATCTTTCCGCCTGCCTCCTCGATTATCTCAACGATTCTTCTGTCGCACTGAAGACTTTTCGCGTCAAGTCCGCGGCATGAAACGCCGCACCCGAGTGCGCCCGCAACAAGAAAAAATGCTGCCTGTGAAAAATCGCCCTCCACCTTGAAATTCTGCGCTTTATATTTTTGATTTCCCTTTATGACAAACCTTGAATAGTTCTCATTCTTGATTTTGATTCCGAATCGTTTCAGAACCGACAGTGTCATATCTATATATCCGCGAGACTCCAGACCGCCCTCAATCAGAATTTCGCTGTCGCCGTCCAGTTTTGGCAGAGCAAACATCAATCCCGTTATGAACTGTGAACTGATTGCACCGTTCACCGCAAACCTTCCCGGCTTCAGCCTGCCTGCGGTTTGCAGGACTCCGTCCGACATTCTGTGGGAAATTCCGCATTCCCGAAAAATTCTGAAATACGGTTCAAGCGGTCTCTGCATGAGTCTGCCGTGACCCCAAAATTCCGCACGGTCGGACATGACCTGTGCAATCGGAATGAAAAACCTCAGTGTCGAACCACTTTCTCCGCAGTCCATTTTCACCGAATCCGCACAAACGTTCGGTTCTCCGAACACAGCGCAGCCATGCGCCGCGTCATATTCGCACGCACCTCCGAGAGCCGCAATGCACCTGAGTGTCGCACGCATATCCTCCGATGACGAAATCCCGTCCACACGGCATTCACCTCCGCTCAGAAATGCGGAAATCAACGCTCTGTGCGCCGCGCTTTTTGACGGCGGCACCTTAATTTTCCCCTCCAGCCTTGACGGCTCAATTTTCACAATATCCATATTCAAACTGTCCTCGTCCGTATTTTTAAAGCTTTGAACATTCCTCAACGGGAACCTTTTTTATTATAACCTCTCCGATTTTCGTCGGAATAATCAAATTAATCGCATTGCCGTCACGTTTTTTGTCAACCGCCGCCGCCTGTGCGATTTCAGCACCGCTGAGAGGTGCGTCCTCGGGAAGCCCGAAGCCGCGCACAATCTTCCGCAGCCGCTCCTGTATTTCGACGGGACATATTCCGTGCGCCTCGCCGAGAGCCGCCGCCATTATCATTCCCATTGCAACCGCCTCGCCGTGAGTGTATTTTTCATAATTATATGCCTTTTCAATCGCATGACCGAAGGTGTGTCCAAGGTTCAGAACCATTCTGCCGCCCGTGTCATGCTCGTCCGCCTCGACAACCGAACGCTTCAAATCGCAGCAGCGATATACAACCTCATCAATATGTTCCATGACTCCGTCTCGGTTTCCGCAGCTTTCCAAAAGCTCAAACAAGTCGCTGTCGAATATCACGCCATATTTGATGACCTCTGCCATTCCGTCACTGAAGGTTTTGCCGTCAAGAGTCAGGAGACAGTCTGTGTCAATCAGCACAAGCTTCGGCTGCCAGAATGCACCGACAAGGTTTTTGCCCTGCGGCAGATTTACCGCCGTTTTACCTCCGACGCTGCTGTCAACCTGTGCAAGAAGCGTTGTCGGAATCTGCACAAACGGTATTCCGCGCAGCAGTGTTGCCGCACAAAAACCTGTCAGGTCACCGACAACTCCGCCGCCGAGAGCAATAATCAAGTCCGTCCTTGTGATTCCTGCGTCCAAAAGCCTGCCATAGAGCATTTCCAGCACTGCAAGAGATTTTGAGCCTTCCCCCTGCGGCACGGTCACACTTGCGGTTTTAATTTCTTCCTTTTCAAGGCTGTTAAGCAGTCTTTCAAGATAGAGCGGCTCAACGTTGCTGTCTGTCACAACAGCCGCAAACCTCGGCTCAAATTCCGTGCGTATTATTCCGCCGAATCCGTCAAAAATCCCGTGTCCGATTTTTATGTCATATTCCCTTTCGGGAATGTTCACGTGCAGCACATGCACAACAATCACGCTCCCGTTGCATTTTTATCATTTCAATCACATATATTTTACCACATTATTCCGCAATTTTCAACCTTTTCACGGCATTCTTTTCTGCATTTCGAGTTTATTCCCGCGAACCTCGGAAAGCAGCAGCCGCAGCTCATCGCGGTCATTTTTTTCAATTGCAGCCTTAATTCTTCCGATTGACGTCTGAAGCCTTTCAATCTCCAAAAGAAGATTTTCGCGGTTTTCAAGAAAAAGTCCGCTCCACAGCTCGGGGTTTATGTTCGCAATTCTTGTGCAGTCACGGAACGCCCCTGCCGTATACGCTCGGTTCATGCCGCGGTTGAAATCAAGGCAGAGAGCCGCCGCCGAAACATGCATAAGGTCGCTTGTGTATGCAATCACGCTGTCATGCACCTCGGGAGTGCTCTCGGTGATTGAGGTCGCGCCGATATATGCCGCCATTTCACGCACAAGTGCAATTCCTTCAGGCGTTGAAGCCGCAGTCGGCGTCACAATATATCCGCACATTCCGAACAGCTCGGGCACGGCACTGTCAAATCCGTCAGTCTCCCTGCCTGCCATCGGGTGTCCGCCGACATATTCGCACCCCTCGGGCAAAACCTTCAGAATCTCCTCCGAAAGCAAGCTTTTCACGCCGCAAACGTCTGTTATGACCGCACCGCGCTTGAAGTGTCCGCGGTTTTCATCAATTATCCCCGGCACAAGCTCGGGATATACGCAGAACACAACCACATCTGCATTTTCGACCGCGTCCGCCGCATTTTCAAAAACCGCGTCAGCCGCCCCCTTCTCAATCACCTTACGGCGCGTTTCGGCATTGGTGTCGCAGCCTGCAATATATGCGTTCCGAAAACCGCGAAGGGCATATGCCATTGAACCGCCGATGATTCCCATACCTATAACCGCAATCTTAAAGCCACAATCCTCCATAGCGAAATACCTCTTCCTTTTTATGTCAGCATTTTCTGCCGAAATGCATTCCCACACCGCGGAGCTTGCCCATCAGTCCCGAGAACTGCTCCAAATCGAGTGACTGTGCGCCGTCGCAGAGTGCGTTTTTCGGGTCGTTGTGAACCTCAACAATAATTCCGTCAGCTCCGACCGCCATTGCCGCAAGCGACAGAGGCTCAACCATCCAGCTCATGCCTGCCGAATGTGACGGGTCAACGACAACAGGCAGATGACTCAGCTTTTTCACCGCCGGAATTGCACTGAGGTCAAGCGTGTTTCTTGTGTATGTCTCAAAGGTTCTGATTCCTCTTTCACAGAGAATGACGTTCGGATTTCCTCCTGCCATGATATATTCCGCAGACATGAGCCATTCCTCAATCGTTGCCGAAAGTCCGCGTTTGAGAAGAATCGGCTTCTGCGTTTTTCCAAGCTCCTTCAGCAAGTCGAAGTTCTGCATATTTCTTGCGCCGACCTGGATTATATCGACCTCTTTTTCAAAGGTCTCAACCAAATCGGGCGACATGATTTCGGTGACAATCGGGAGCCCCGTTTCCTTCCTCGCCTCGCAAAGCAGCTTCAGCCCTTCAAGCTCAAGCCCCTGGAATGAGTATGGCGAGGTTCTCGGCTTATATGCGCCGCCACGCAGAATTGCCGCACCGTTTGCCTTCACCGACTCGGCAACGGTCAGAATCTGTTCGCGGTTTTCAACGCTGCAAGGGCCTGCCATGACAACGAATTTGTCATTTTGTCCGACCTTGACACCGCACACGTCAACCACTGTGTTTTCGGGGTGGAACTTGCGGCTCGCTTTTTTGAACGGTTCCTGCACTCTGACGATTTTCTCAACGTCGGGATTGAGCAGAAGTCTGTCCGCGTCAACCGCATGGGTATCTCCGACAATTCCGAGAACATAGCTGTCCTTGCCTCGGCTGAGGTCAACCGAAAGCCCCTTCTCCTCAATACCTTTTATGAGTAAATCCAAACTTTCCTTGCTTATGCTTGTTTTTGTGATAACTACCATTTCTGTTCACTCCTGTCAGAATTTTTTATAATGCCGCTCATGTGACGGAAAATTGCGCACTTTTCCGATGACATAAAAAATGAGAGCCCGTATAACGAGCTCTCATTGACATCTCAATTTTTTCATGCCGCATTCATCATGCCGCACAAGTTATCAGCCCATTATACACTTTATTTTTATTCATGTAAAAATAACCGTAGCTAAAATAAAAGCTAAGGCTGATAAAGTAATATTCAACTGACTTCAATAAGCTGTTAGTCAATCTCATATGAATTTTCCTTTCGGTTATTTTTGCATAGTTTAACACACTTTTTTCCGCTTGTCAACCCTTTTTTCAAAATTTCCCGAAATTTCTTGACATTCCGAAAAAAAACAAATATACTTTATCTGTGAAAGGACTGAAACACATGACCAAAACCGATTTATGCAGCATATGCCCGCGAAAATGCAATATAGACCGCCGCACCGCCTCAGGCTGCTGCGGCGCAGGCGAACTGCCGCGCCTTGCGCGTGCAGGGCTTCATCTGTGGGAAGAGCCGTGCATAAGCGGCACAAACGGAAGCGGTGCAGTTTTTTTCAGCGGCTGCAATCTTGGCTGTGTCTTTTGCCAGAACAAAAAAATCAGCATCGGCGGCTTTGGACGCGAGATCACGTCAGACAGGCTTTCCGAAATTTTTCTTGAGCTTTGCGCCCTCGGCGCGCATAACATAAACCTTGTCACTCCGACGCCGTACGTTCCGCAAATCAAGGCTGCAATTGACGCGGTGCGCGGAAAAACTGACATTCCGTTTGTATATAACACAGGAGGCTATGAGCTTGCCGAAACAATCAAATCCCTCCGCGGATATATTGACATATTTCTGACCGACATGAAATATTTCTCCCCCGAGCTTTCCGCAAAATACAGCGGTGCTCCCGACTATTACGAATCGGCACTCCCTGCGCTCCGGCAAATGCTTCATCAGGCAGGCAAGCCTGTCCCGGACAAGAATGGAATCCTGAAAAGCGGCGTGATTGTCCGTCATCTTGTTCTGCCCGGCTGCCGAAAGGACTCAATCCGCCTTCTTCGCGAGCTTGCAAACGAATTTCCTCCCGACAGCTTTTTGCTGAGTCTGATGAGCCAATACACGCCGTATGAAGAGCTTGAGGATTTTCCCGAGCTGAACCGCAGAATCACGACCTTTGAATATAACTCGGTGCTTGACGAGGCAATCCGTCTCGGATTCCGCGGATATATGCAGGACCGCTCAGGTGCCAAGGCGGAGTATACCCCCGACTTCGACCTGAGCGGAATTTAGCATTTTTAACCTGATATTGGTTGTCCGAACACGCCTTAATCGGCGTAATTGGGGGTGTCCTTTTCACACCCCTGTTTTTTTCTGTTTTTTTCTCAGCCAAAAAATCAGCACTGCACCGAGAATTGCCGACGCTGCCGCAAGAAGCTGCGAGACGCGGAATGCGCCTATGTAGAGCGAATCTGTCCGCAAGCCCTCAATCAGCATTCTTCCGAAACCGTACCAGACCATATATGCACAAAACAGCTCGCCTTCCGTGCGTTTCATTCTCTTATACGCAGTGAGAGCCGCAATTCCCGCAACGTTCCACAGCGACTCATAAAGAAACGTCGGGTGGCACAGCTCGGCAATTGTCCGCCCGTCCTGCACAATTGTCATTGCCCACGGCATGTCACAATCTGCGCCGAACGCCTCACCGTTCACAAAGTTTCCCCAGCGTCCGATTGCCTGTCCGATCAGAAGCCCGACCGCAAGAATGTCCAAAACTTTTCCGAGAGGAATCTTTTTCTTTCTGCAATACAGAAACACACTCACAAGCGCACCGATAATGCCGCCGTAAATTGCAAGTCCGCCCCCGCGGATATTGAAAACCTCAATCGGGTTGTTTTTATAATCTCCCCAGCTGAAAACAACATAATACAGCCTTGCGCACACAATCGAGACAGGCACGGCAATGATGAACATATTGAGCAAATCGTCCTGAGCAAGACCTGTTTTGCCTGCCTCATGCATCGCATAGACAAATGCAAGCCCGAGTCCGAGAGCAATCAGAACGCCGTAGGTGTAAATGTCGATTCCGAAAACCGAAAAAAGCGAACGGCTCACGTCCATTTCAAGCCCGAGACGCGGAAATGAGATGTGGTTTATCATTTTTCTCCTCCTATTTCGGCTCAACAACCGAAAGCACGCAGCATTCCCTGTCAAAATGCTCCGCAAGACGCGCCGACAGCTCGTCCGCAGTGATTTCTCTGACAATTCTTGAATATTCCATGGGTTCAAACCCATTCATGAACGCACGGATAAAATCATTTCCGATGCTCTCAACGCTGTTATACTTGCGCAGCTCTTTTCCGATCAGAATTTTCTTTGCGCGGTCAATGTCCGCGTCAGAAAGCGGCTGCGTCTTCATCTTTTCAACATATTCCAGAACACGCGCCAAAACCGCCTTGGGATCGTTTGACTCACCGCTGACGGACGAAAACCCGTAGCTCTTTTCAAGCTCGCAGTCCTTGTCAAATGTTCCGTCAATCAAGCCTTCAGAATACAGC
>CAKSIW010000020.1 GCA_934463175.1 uncultured Clostridia bacterium
GATATGACGCAATGACACTGACGCCGAAAACAAACACGATAACCTGCACCAGGCTTGTTGATATGAAAAATCCGCACCGTACAGATTATATATATATGGACAGGTTTGATACGGCGAATGACTGCTATATAGACATACGCCTTGACAACAAAATCAGAACCTATTCATATTACAAGCTGGAGGGTGATTTCAGAGTTGACAAGCTTGGCTCAGTGATTCAGCTTCCGATGATTCGTGATTCTGTCACAAGCAGCAGTGCAGCAACGGCAATACCGTTTCAGATTACGGCAGACGGCAGCATAACATTTTCGGGCGGCTCTGCCCCGCAGGCGGTGCGTGAGGGAGAGCAATTCCATTTTCTTGCTTTTTTCAACACCAAGACGAGCACTGCTGACGCATGGCTTGACGGAGTTCAGATTGCAAAAAACATTCCGTTCACAAATATGATAGAGCAAATCAATCTTATGCGAATTTCTCTTGCGAGCGGTGCTGCGGGAAAGCTGTGGCTTGACAATTGTGATGTCACGGGGCTTTATCAGCCGATTACGGACGGAACAGATGTGAAATCGACAATCATGCCGTCGGAGGAACCAATCAGAGAGTTCCTGAGTGATAAAATTGCATTCGGACATTTCGGAAATATACTGTATAAGGACAACCAAAAAATTGAGCTTGAAAAGAAGGGTATATACGACAAGGCCAACGTGAAATTTTATGTTCCTGCTGAAACATTGTCTGCGGCATTTGACTTGACCTTGACATACGAAAACGGAAAAATCAGCGGAGATGCCGAGATATTGAGTGACGGAAGTGTGACAATGAAGGATGGGAAAAGCTTTAAGCTTTCCGACAAGGTGATTGAAAAGGACGGCGAGCTTTACGTTCCGTTTGCTGAGTTTGGCGAAAAGTCAAAGGGTCTTCACGCATGGACAATGGAGACGGGAATAATTATTTTTGCTGACCGCAAGCTGAATATAAAAACTGATGACTGGGTTTACCCTGTGTTTACGGGAAGTGTGAGCACCAACCATGTGATTGATTATCTCTCAAGCTTTTTGAATTATGTTCATCCTGATAAAGAAAGACTTCGTGCAGACTACATCAAAAATGTGGGAGACCTGAACTCAACCCAGCATCCGAGGCTGATTCTGAATGCGGATGACTTTGCAGAACACAGAAGACATTATGAAGCAGGCGATGATCCGTACTACACGCGGATTGCCAATAAGATAATGCGAACGGCTGAAGGATATTTAAACACAGACATGGCGCACTACACGTTTGCGGATCAGATGAGAGGAAACTTCTATGACTTTAAGGAGCGGTTCATGGCGTGGGGCTATGCATACAACATAACGGGCGAGCAAAAGTATGTTGATGCAGCGGTTGAACAGTTCAGAATTATTGATGAGGAAATGCCCGATTTCAACATACCGCATATTCTTGATGCCGGTCAGGCACTGCGCGGTGTTGCAATTGGATTTGACTGGCTGTATAACGGATTCACGGAGGAGCAGAGAGCACGTTATGCAAAGATGATAATTGACAAAGGACTTGAACCGCTTGGTGACGGTTTATACGGCAGAATACCAACTTTGTCACTTTCGTCGACGGGCAGAAAATTCTTGCTGCGTGACAACATAAACGCAATCTGCTGTGCAGGTGTTTTTGACGCTTGTGTTGCGCTTATGGAATATGCTCCTGAAGATTGTCTCGGATATACTGCTGAGGCGATCAGAGCAATGGAGCTTCCGCTGTCGCTTCTGGCTCCCGACGGAGGGTGGAACGAGTCGGCATCCTACTGGGAATATATGATGCAGTCTCTGATTTGGGGAACAGCGGCACTTGAACGCACATACGGAACATCATACGGCCTGATGAGCGGTCAGGGAGAAGAAAACACAATCAACTGGGCACTTGCAACCTTCGGAAACGTATATAACAACACCTATGGTGACGGAGCACCCGTGAAGGATCAATCGTATACGGCGTTTAACTATTTCGGAAAGCTTGACGGAAACCGCGCTGCAATACAGGCGAGAAAGCGTGACATAGAAAAACGCGGCGATGTTGCAATAAACTACAACGATGCTGTTTTCTATGACTTTTCAAACAATGACACAACGGCGGCAGATTTGGACGGAATGTCAAACATAGTTAAGGTGGGCGGCGTTGAGATGGTGACAATCCGCGACACATTTGATTATGACACGAGCAATATGTTCTTTTCAACGCATTTCGGCACAACAAGCGGATATCATCAGCATAATGACTGCGGAACCTTTGTTCTTGATTTAATGGGTGAACGGTGGGCGCATGACTACGGACAGGATGACTACGGTCTCCAGAACTTCCAGGGCTACAAGGAATGGCAGCTCTACAGATACCGTGCGGAGGGACACAATTGCATGGTCATCAACCCGAAGGGACACACACAGGATCATGCGATTGTTCAAAAGCAATTTGCGGAAATTTTGGCGAGCGATGCAAACGAGTACGGCGGATATGTCTATGCCGATATGTCTGATGCATATGCAGAGGCTTCAAAGATGACGCTGGGTTATTACATTGATGATAATATGAACTCCGTCACAATGAGAAACGAATTTACGCTTAATGAGGACAATGATGTTTATTGGTTCCTTCAGACTCCGGCGGAGGCTGTTGTGAACGGTGATACGGTATTTCTCATGCAGAACGGAAAAACACTCAAAATGGAATTTATCTCGTCGTCGGGCAGCGGGGAATGGGAAGTGACCGATGCGAAGCCTCTGAGCTTCTCGCCGCAGGTTCCCGAGCAGAACCCGAATCTGGGATATTCAAGAGTGGCACTGAAGGTTAACGGCAAAAAGGGAGAAAATCGTCTAGTGGTGAAAATCAGCCCGTCAACAATTGCGACAAAGCCGATTGCAGATGTTCCGTTTTCACAGTGGACGCTTCCCGGAAAAAGCACCCTCAATGAAACAAGTGTTAACTTGGAATTTGAGGTTCTTGCAGACGGAACACCGATTGATGACACGGCTCTTGCATTTGATGGCGTAATGCCGAAAATCACGGTAAATACAAACAGTGCAGACGCAATTGTTGAGATTAACAGTGCTGAAACACCGGAAGGCAACACACTAATCACTGTTCAGAATCCCGAAAAAACGCTCACGGCATTCAAAAAGATTAAATATAAGAGCATTGACACAAAAGCTGTGTCGGTTGAAGGCTATGTGGATTTGCCGATTTTCTCAACGGAGGTGAGTCAGACACCTGAGGCGGCAAATCACAAAGAAAACATGACGGATTATGATTTTGGCACACGATGGACGTGTATGGCAACAGGTTCAACGGCGATTTTTGACCTTGCCGAAAGCAAAACTGTTGACGCGGTGGCAGTGGCGTTCTGGAAGGGAAATGTGAGAAGCTACTATTATGACATATACACATCAGCCGACGGGGTGAACTGGACAGCCGCAAGAGAGGGAATGAGTTCATCGGGAACAAGTGAGGAGCTTGAGCTTTGTGAATTTGCAGCACCTGTCGAGGCGCGTTATGTCAAGCTTGTTGCAAACGGAAATTCGGAGAAAAGCGCGGCAAATGCAAACAGCAACATTCTTGAATTCAGAGCACTCAAAGCGACAAAATAGGAGGGGAGAAAATGAAGAAAGCATTAATGCACACACTTCTTGTTTCAGTGTTGTTTCTTTGCATGAGCCTGACGGCTCATGCAAAGATTGACGGAGTTGTCGGGACATTCACCGGTACTTCTTCAGTTTTCGGTGTGCCGGCGTATGATGAGGAAATAACCTACGGAGAAGTGACAAACAGGGCAAAAGCCGTTCATCTTGACGCAAACAAAACGAATTACGGACTGATTGGAGTTCAGGAAGATGAGTCGGTCATAACGGACGGTACAAAAAATGCCTATTGCTCGGAAAAATATCTTGTCATTGACATGGACGTTGCAATTAAAAACGGCGGAGGAAAAATAATATTTATTCCGAAGGAAAACGTGAAGTTTGTGAGCAATTCAATTGACACTGCAACAAAAATGCAGCCGGAGCAGTGGTATCACATACGCGCCGTTGTTCAACCGGGAACACGCTATGGTGCGGGAGAAAACACTTCAACATATGCGCAGGCAACGCTGTATCTGAATGATGAAGTGATTGGAACGGGCGCACAGGCAGTCAGGACGGACATGGACGGAGCATTGCTTTATGTTGAAAGACAATATAAGTTCCGCATAATGGCAGGTGCGGACGGTATGGATTTTCATTTTGCAAACTTCAAGGTCTGGGCAACAAATGATGAGGTTGACGGAACAACAGAAGTGCCGACGCCGCCCGAACCGGATCCCGACCCTGACCCCGATCCCGATCCTGATCCCGACCCTGATCCTGAACCTGCTGACGGAGAAGAGGTTATCTATGCTTTCGAGTTTGATAAGAACGGAGACCTTGAGGGCTGGAACAATTCGGGTTCATGCACATGGAATGTATCGGACGGAACAGCAAAGATTGAATATAGCGGTGCGGAACGCTGGAACGAGAAAAAGGTTGACTATGAAGGCGGAGAAATTTATAAAATGGTTATCCGCGCAAAAATAACGGGAGCTGTTAAACCGACAGATGCTGCGTCTCCGCGTGCAGCAATCTATTATTCCGGTACGGGTGCGGACGGCGGCTCACTGCCGATGGCAGAAGCAAGAACGGCGAACTTTTCGTGGGATTCAACGATGAATGAAAACGGAACATTTGATTCAGACTGGGCTGAATATGAGATTGACCTTTCGGGTATGAGCGGATTTGCGACGGCAAAGAACATCTCGGCACTCAGAATCAGATGGATTAAGAACTCAAACACAGGAAAGGTTGAGGTTGACTACATCAGACTGTATTCCCTGCCCGGAATATCAAAGGTGACTTATAACGGCGGAACGGACATTGCCGACGGCGTTCCATGCAAGCCTGATTCAATTGAGGTTGAACTGACGCAGCCGATTGATTCGGTGACAGACAAAAGTGTTAAAATTGTTGACACGGACGGCGGAGAAGTTCAGCTTTCGGAGGTTTCATATGACTCTGAAAACAGAAAAATCATTTTGAAGCTTGCGGAGGAAATGCTTTCATCAACAAAATATAATGTTGTGCTGACAAAAGACGTTAAAGTCACAAAAAATCAGTCACTCTACAAGGAAATTAAAACAAACTTCAACACTGCAAGCGCGGTCATTGACTTCAGCGAAAAATCCAACGAGGGAAATAAACCCGTAATAACGGTGAACAATGACAGCGGTGAGGCGGATAAGCTTTATCTTGCGGCAACATACTGGCTGAACAATAAATACATTAAGAAAAAAATATTTCCGATAATGTTTACGAGCGGCAGTGATGATTTTGAAATTGACTGCACCGGCACGGAATATAACATAACGGAAGTTTCACTGCTGAGGGTTACGGACGGCAGGATTGTCAGTGTCGGAAGCCGTGTGTTCAGATATGAAAAATAATTAAAACTTTATCATAAAGGAGGAAAAGTTGTGAAAGGAAAAATGAAAAAGGCAGGAATCTTTGCAATTGCAGCAGCCTTGGCTGTGTCATCTGCGGGATGTTCAAACGGCAAAACTGCGACAGATGATGAAAATACCGTGAGATATTGGTGTTCTCTCGGACCGAATGAGCAAAACAGCGTGACGAACAGAGGCGACAGTGAGTTTGGAAAGGCACTGATTGAGAAAACCGGTGTGAACATTGAGTTCGAGCACCCGTCCGGCGGAAATGCAACCGAAAAGTTTAATGTTATGGTTGCAATGGGAAACCTGCCCGACATAATTGAGTATAATTGGAACAATTATAACGGCGGACTTGAAAAAGCAATTGAAAACGGGATTGTAAAGCCGATTGACCTTAAAAATGACGCGCCGAACCTGTATGCATATACAAAAGAAAATCCCGATGTTGACAAATGGCTCAAAACCGACAGCGGCGACTACTATGGCTGGCCGTTCATCCGCGGAGACAGATATTTGCAGACAAGCGCGGGACTGATGATCAGAAAGGACTGGCTTGATGAGCTTGGACTTGAAATTCCTGATACAATTGATGACTGGACGAACGTTCTGAGAGCATTCAAGAAAAAGGGAGTCAGCTCACCGCTGTGTCTCATGAGCTGGGCAATTGATTTGGGCGCATTCATCGGAGCCTATGACACCTTTGACGGATTCTATCACAAAGACGGCAAGGTTGTTTTCGGACCGATGGAGGATTCCTATAAGGACTTCCTGGCACAGATGAACGCGTGGTATGAGGAAGGCTTGATTGATGCGGACTATGCTTCGCTTCAGCAGTCAATGATTCAGTCAAAAATGCTTAATAATGAGACAGGTGCAGCTTTTGGAGCCTGCGGCGGTGCCCTTGGAAAATGGATATCGGCATCAAACGGAAAAATTGATTTGGTCGGTGTGAAATATCCGACAATGACACGCGGAGCAAGAAACGAGTTCGGTCACTGTGACCCCGCGGTTCTCCTCAACGATGTGTCGGTGATCACAGGAAAATCAAAAAAGGTTGATCTGGCAAAGAAGGTTCTTGATTTTGGCTTCAGTGAGGAGGGCAGAATGCTCTATAACTTCGGAATTGAAGGCGAAAGCTACAATATGGTTGACGGATATCCGACATATGTTGATTCAATTGTACACAATCCCGACGGACTTTCAATGGGTGTTGCCCTTTCAAAATATGCGCTTTCACAGGACGGCGGACCGTTCCTTCAGGACAGACGCTACATGGAGCAGTATGCCGCAACACCGCAGCAGAAAAATGCACTTGAAATCTGGTCGGACACAAACATGGCAGAGCATTTAATGCCGTCGCTGACGCTGACAAAGGAACAGCAGACGGAGCTTGCAACACTGCTTGACAGCCTTGATGCAACAAAGGACGAGTGGCAGACAAAGTTCATCATGGGAATCGAGCCGTTGTCCAACTTTGAGAAATACCGCGAGGATCTCAAAAACCGCGGAATTGACAAATACATCGAATATATGCAGGAGGCTTATGACCGCTTCAACAGCAGATAAGTCAGAAAGCATTTATGCAGAAAGGTTGAGACGATGAAAAACACTTGTGAAACAAAAATGCCGGGCGTTGCAGGCTTGACATTCGGCAGCAGACTCAGGAAGGATCTGCGGCGGCATTACGGAGCATATCTTCTGATGATTCCGGTCATTGTCTATTACATTATATTTTACTATAAGCCGATGTATGGTGCACTCATTGCATTTCAGGACTATGACCCTGTTCTCGGAATCTGGAGAAGTCCTTGGGTTGGGTTTGCGCACTTCAAAAGGTTTTTTTCAAGCCCCGATTGCTACCGCGTCATAAAAAATACGCTGGTGCTCAGCTTGAACAGCATCATTTGGGGATTTCCCGCGCCGATAATTCTTGCAATCATGATGAATGAGATAAAGGGCAAACGTTTTAAATCGGCTGCACAAACGATTTCATATCTGCCGCATTTCATATCATTGGTGGTTGTCTGCGGCTTGATTAAGACATTTGTGAGCAGCGGCGGAATCATTTTGCAGTTCTACACAATGCTCGGCGGAAAAAATGTCGGAATGCTGAACCGAAGCGAGATGTTTGTTCCAATCTACATTTTGTCAGACATCTGGCAGGGCTGCGGCTGGAACTCAATTATATATCTTGCGGCAATTTCCGGAATTTCGGCAGACTTATATGAAGCGGCAACAATTGACGGTGCGGGAAGGTGGAAAAAAATAATCCATGTGACAATCCCGGGAATAATTCCGACGGTTATCACAATGCTGATTCTGAGACTTGGTTCGCTGATGAGCATTGGATATGAAAAGGTAATCCTTTTGTATAATCCGTTGATTTACGAAACCAGTGACATAATCGGGTCATTCACCTACCGCACAGGTATCGGCGGTCAGCAGTGGTCATACAGCTCCGCATTAGGCATTTTCAACTCGGTTATTAACATGGTCATTGTCATTGCGGCGAACTACATTTCGGCAAAAGTGACAGAGACATCTTTATGGTAGGGGGAGGATTACGGTGAGAAAAAACAAGATTAAAGTCAGCTTCGGCGAACATGCACTTGACGCATTTGTCGTTGTGTTCATGCTTGCAATGATGGCGGTGATGATATATCCGCTCTGGCATGTTGTGTGTGCCTCCTTCTCAAATCCGAGAGCCTTTGCAAGCCACACGGGACTTTTGCTCTGGCCGGACGGATATTCGGTCGATGCATATAGGCTTATGGCAAAGAATCCGATGATTTTCAGAGGATATGTCAATTCGATATATATTCTTGTCATGAGCGTTGCAGTGAACATGGTGATGACAGCAATCGGCGCGTATGTCCTCTCCAGACGCGGACTTATGCTGAATAAAATTTTCATGGTTATGATTATTGTGACGATGTACTTCAGCGGCGGTATGATTCCGACATATATGAACATCATGCAGCTTCATATGGAGAACACATACTGGTCGCTCATTATCCCCGGTGCAATCAGCACATATAATCTGATTGTCATGAGAACAGGCTTCGCGGCAGTTCCGGTGAGCCTTGAGGAGGCGGCAAGAATTGACGGCGCATCGGATTTCAGAATTTTGTGGAAAATCATAATTCCTCTCAGCAAGGCAACCTTTTCGGTCATCTTTCTCTATTATGCCGTTGCAAACTGGAATTCATGGTTCAATGCAATGCTGTATCTGACAGACAGAAGCAAGTTTCCGCTTCAGTTGGTTCTGCGCGAAATATTGCTGCAAAACGACACAACGTCAATGATGTCCGGCAGCAGTGCGGCAGGAGGTGCGGACGCATCCTTTGTCAGTGAAATTGTGAAATATGCGGTCATCGTTGTGTCGGTTGCGCCGATGCTATGCATCTATCCCTTCATTCAAAAATACTTTGCAAAGGGCATGATGATTGGCGCAGTGAAGGAATAAAAAAATTATTGAAATATAGGAGGAATTTTTATGAGAAAAATTTTAAAGAATGTGAAATGCGGCATAGCTTTGTGCCTTGCGGCAGCTCTGCTGCTGTCCGTGCCGGTTTTTGCGGAAGAAACAACATCGCAGAAGTGGATCACGGCAGGACAGGATGTGGGCATCGATAAGACTGTAACAGTTTTTGGCGCGGTGAATGCAGCAGCTAAGGTTCTGGAACCGAGCAATTCAAAAGACAAAAGCTGCTACGGCGTTGCGTATAATACCAACGGCAGTGTTACGGTTAAAGACGGACAGTGGCTTGTGATTGATGTGAACCTTGCGTCAGACATGGAAGGTGCTGCTGTGACAGCAAGAGGCAGTGTGGATCGTCTCACAACCAAAGATAAATTTGAAATTGAGGCGAATAAATGGCATTCGGTGCGGCTTGCAGTTAAAAGCCCTGACGGAACAAAGACTGCCATAGAGGGAGATAGTCTTGCATATTCCGAGCATAAGCTCTTTGTTGACGGCAAGCTTGTCCGTCATTATGACCCGACGAACCTGACGGCTGATGATAATAAAATGATATATAACAATGGTACTTCTTCGGATACTGAAAAACATTGGTATATAAGGCTTGCAAGTTCAAAAACTGTGAGCGGCACTAAGACATACTACACAAACTACAGCTCTGATCAGAGAGTTTCGGTTGCAAACAGTGTTGAAGATACGTTTGAAATTCCGGCACTGACGACAAATGACAACTTTGCAGTTGTGGGAAACACAATCTATTCCAAAAACGCAGACGGTTTGTCAATTGGCAGCATAATCTACACAGCCGGCACGGTTACAGCAACAAGAAAGAATAAAGACGGTTCGGAGACGGCGGTTGAAGGTGCGCTTGCAGCAGGCGACACAATTTTGGTTAAGGACAAAAACAACTTTCTCAACACATACACCTATATGGGCGATAGAAATGTGATTTTTGAGGCAGACAGCTATGATACATTCAACAAAATGGGTAAAACCCGTGTAAATGTTACAAGTGCTTCGGGACAGTTCGGAAAAAATGAAAGTGACTCTGCGGCAAAGTTTGAGGCAACAGGCAGCGGAACAGATACCGGCAATCCCTATACTTCTGACTCGACAGCAAAAAATATGGTCGGAGGCAGCTACATCATTTTTGAGACCAACATAGTTCCTCTTGAAAAAATGACGAAGTTCAACTATTCGACCAATGGGGGTAGAAGCTTAATGCCCGTGGTTACAAAAGCTCAACTTGCGGAGAATTGCTGGAACAAGGTGATTGCGGTTGTTTCAACAACAAAAAATGAGGCTGAAAAATACCCTGCTGAGATTTATATAAACGGAAAGAAAGTCTCGGATACAAGCGCAGCCGATGTTAAACTCGGTGATATTGTGAGCTCAACGACAATAAATGATTTGAGATTATCGGTACTTACAGATAAAGCTACAGGTGATGCGGCGATCGTTGATGATGTCAAGGTTTATGAGACATTCTACAAGCCTGAAATAAGTGAGTATACGGTGAAAAATTCCAAAGACGCCGCATATGACAGCGAGAGCAACACATTCTATGCAGCAAGTGACGCTGCAATTGCGGCGGCTTGCGGCGGTACGGTTGCAAAAAGCGAGACAGGCTATGTGATTATTAACCGCGGAGATGAGAACTACAGCAGATATAACGTGAGAACAATTGAAAGCGGCAAAATCGGCATTGACACAACGGCAAAGGAGTTTTGGAGCACGGCGGAGTCAATCGGCGAAAATGACCGTCTTGTTTCGGCAACGTATGAGAGCGGAAAGCTCTCGGGTGTTGAAATTCTGAGCGGCACAAAGATTGGCGATTATGTCATTAAGGCTCAATACAGCACGGAAGACGCTAAAACGACAAAGCTTTATTTCTGGAACATCAGCACGCTTAAGGCAAATGCTGCAAGCGCAACGGTCGGAGAATAATAAATTTTATTTTTATCTTGGCAAACGGCGGCGGGTTGCCGCCGTTTGCTGCGTTTGAATTGCATATAACATATATTTGAGAGGCGGAAAATTAAATTTAATATATCACAGAAAGGTATTTTGGTATGAAAAATAACATTGACTTTAAAACAAAAGCCGAGTGTGCCATGGCATATGCGAAAACGCTTTGTGATGAGCTGATGGAGGACTACACGGTCAAGACGCTTCCGATTGCAGGTGCTTTCTGCTATATTCAGGGGGTTCTTCTGCTCGGCTATCAAAAAATGCACAAGCTCACAGGCGAGAAAAAGTATTATGATTTTGTGAAGGAATGGGTTGACTATCATGTCACGGAGGACGGTGAAATCATCGACCCTGACAAAACGGTGACATGCTTTGTTTTCGGAACTCTTGACTACCGTCAGCCTGTAAATCTCCTGTTTGAGCTGTATGATGACACACATGACGAAAGATACAGAAAGGTCATGGCACATCTTGCCGAGACAATGGCAGACTATCCGAAAAACTCAAAGGGTTCTTTCTGGCACAACACAAATGCGCAGAATGAGGTGTGGCTTGACGGGTTATATATGATTTCACCGCTTCTTTCACATTATGCTGCGAGATTTGACAAGCCTGAGCTTTTTGACACTGTTGCATTGCAGATTACAAATATGTATGAAAATATGCAGAACGAAAACGGTCTGTTGGTTCATGGCTGGTGTGAGGACAAGTCGGCAAAATGGGCAAAGGGAGAGCACGGTCTTTCGCAGACGGTTTGGGCGAGATCATGCGGCTGGGTTGTCACTGCGATTGCGGACATTTTGGATTACTTCCCGAAGATCCATGAGAAATATGGCAGAATTGTTGAAATTCAGAACAAGCTTTTGTCTGCAATAGCAAAATATCAAGACGCGGACGGACTGTGGCACCAGGTTCTTGACAAGCCTGAAAATGCGGATAATCCGCAGGAAAGCTCTGCAAGCTGTCTGTTCCTTTATGCTGCGGCAAAGGGTATGCGTGAAGGTTATATCAACGCAGATTATTCCGAAATGATTGAACGGGGCCTTGACGGGATATTAAAGCATGTCGTCAAAAGAGATGAGAACGGCAGAGTGGTCATCAGCAAGATATGCGCAGGACTGTGTATTGTGACGGGGGAATATGACCATTACATTCACAATGCTCAGTTTGTTGACAATGACAGCCACGGAACGGGAGTGTTCATTCAGATGTGTGCGGAGATATACAGACTGTGCTTTAATAAATTGAAATGAAGAAAGAAAATAAGCAAGACTGCAACAATAAATTACGAAAGGAAATATAAAATGGAGAAATTCAAAGGTGCAAAATTTGACGTTATAAAGAGATACACACAGAATCCGATACTGACTCCGGATGATATGCCGGAGCCGTGCTGTGCAATATACAATTCGGGAGTTGTGAAAACGCCTGAAGGTGAATATATCATGGCAAGCCGTTTTGAGGAGCCGAGCAAGAATCAGAAGGTCTGGATTTCCAGAAGCCGCGACGGTATTAACTTCACACCCGATCCAAAGGCGGCGGAGTTTGTGTGTGACGATGAGGACAGAGAGGAATATGAGGATATTGTCTATAACTATCCCGGAAAGGAAATCGGTTCATGGTATGACCCGAGAATCAATCCGGTTGACGGGGAATATTACATCACATACTGTGTCGGCGGCGGCGAAAACTGCCGAATTGCAATTGGAAAGACTGAGGATTTCAAAACAATTAAGCATGTGAGCTTTCCTCTGCACATTCTGAACAGAAATGCGGTGCTTTTTCCCGAAAAAATAAACGGTGAATATTGGATGCTGAACAGACCTCAGAGCGGAAGTGACCGTTCGGGCAGCATATGGATTGCCTCGTCACCTGATTTGAAATACTGGGGCAATTGCAGAATTGTTGCAAAGTCGGAGCAATATTGGGAAAATATAAAGATCGGACCTGCTGCACCGCCGATTAAGACTGATGAAGGCTGGCTGATTGTATATCACGGGGTGTTCGGTACGTGCAGCGGTGTTAACTATGGCGGCGGTGTCATGCTGCTTGATCTGGAAAAACCGTGGAAGGTTGTTGCAAGGTGCAAAGACCCGATTCTCTATGTTAAAGAGCCGTATGAGATGATTGGTCAGGTTCCCAATGTTATATTCCCTGGTTCGCTTGTTCCGGAGGAGGACGGAAACGCAAAGCTGTATTACGGCGGTGCGGATTTTGTGCAGTGTGTTGCAGAAACAAAAATCAGTGACTTGATTGATATTTGTAAAAGGGGCAGAATTTAAGGCTGTAAAACCAAAAATCGCTGATTAAGCTATAAGACTGACAGATTCTGAAAAGGAGAATGAGTTGGGATGAAAGACAGAAAAACCGATTTAGAAAAATTCAGCGGTGCAAAGTGGATAACGCAGGGGTACCCTGCGGACGAGAGACCTTCCATGTGCAAAACGGCGGCATTCAGAAGAGACTATAAGTTGGCAAGTGTTCCGGACAAATGTATGCTCCGCATTGCCGCATTCCGCAGCTGTGTTTTATGGATAAACGGAAAAAGAATATATAACAGCGGCATACGCTTTTTTGTTAAGAATGTGCGGTATGACACAATTGACATTGCACCGTTCCTGAAAGAAGGGGTTAATTCATTTGCGGTTGTTTTATGCGCTCCGACAGGTTCAACGGGCTACAGCGAGTTTGCAAGGGCAGGATTCATTATGAAGGCAGAGCTTTCTGACGGCTGCTGCGGAGAAAAAATATGCACGGACGGAAGCTGGCATTCCGTGCCTGCGCTGTGGTACGGAATAAGGGAGCATATGATTTCCGTTCCGACGGTATACCAGGAGCATTTTAATGCATATGAAAAGGAACCGGAAAACTGGAAAACAAGTGAGGAATACCTGACGCAGCCCAAGGCATTTGTTGTCGGCTGTGCAGGGGTTCCGCCCTTTAAAAGAATGTCTCCGAGGGATATTCCCGATTTGAATGAGAGCTTTGCAGAGCCGCGCTGCGTGTGGCAGGGGAATGACGGTAAAACAGCCGATGACCCCGAAAGAAATCTTGCGGTGACATTCAATGCACGGCGGAAAGAAGGCAGAAGAAAAGAGATGCAGGGAGACCTTTTCTTCGACAGCAATGAAAACAATCTTTTCACCTTTGACTATTCAAAAACCTCATACATAAGACCGTCCGTCAGAGTTGCGGAGTGTACGGGAAGTGTACGGCTTGAATTTTACTATTCCATGGCACTGAAGGAGACACCTGACGCATACCGCGCATTCGGCTTTGAATGTGAGGGCTTTGCCGATTCATACACGCCGCCGCAGGGAGCTTCCGAATGGTGTGCGCTGTTTCCGAAGGGGTTTCGGTTTATGACTGTCAGAGTGTGCGGAGAGGGATATGTCAGATTCAAGGTGACATCGGCGCAGGTTTCATATCCGTACGGGCAGGAACGCGAAATTGAAGCTTCAGACGAAATGCTGAAGAAAATATGGCACACCGCGGCGGAAACGCTCAGATCGTCAACAAACGATGTGATTGTTGACACCTGTGCGCGAGAGAATGTTCTCTGGACGTTTGACGCACTTGTCAGCGGCAAAGCGTCGTATTATACATTCGGGGAGCTTAAAATGTGGAAACGCTGTCTCCGACTCATCGGAGAGGGAGTTGATGAAGACGGAAATTTCAGAACGGTTGTTCCATCAGAGGATTCATTCATGAAGCTGATTGACCAGAACCTGATGTGGATACGCTCATGCATGGAGTATTATGAAATATCGGGGGATAAGGAGTTTGCAGAAGAGGTAACACCGAAGATACACAGTCTGCTCAAGCTGTGCAGCGAATGTATTACGGAGGAAAAGCTGTTTTCACCGCCTGTTTTTGCATGGCATTGGGTGGACTGGGCAAACATTGACCGCAGACCGTATTCACTGCCGATAAACTGTATACTCATCATCGCCGCAGAAGCCGCGGAAAGACTTGCTGCGGCTGCGGATAACAGAGAGCTTACGGCACTCTGCAAAGAGCTTGCGGACACAATCAGACCGGCATGTGAAAGGTTTTTCAATGAGGCGGAAGGAGCTTTTGTGTGCCGCACGGAGCCGCAGGGTGAGTGTCCCGAATATAACTCGTTTGGCTTTTTGAGTGAAGATAAGGTGACGCCGATAAGCATACATGCAATTTGCCTTGCGTGTGCCGCAAAATGCGGCACTGAGGATATGCGCCGTGCAAGCATGGAAGTTATTGCAGGACTGATCAGAAAAGACCCCGATGACCCGAGAATACACATGGGACCGGGCTGGGCAGAGATTTTGCTGTCGGTTATGCTTGATTACGGATATGCAGATGAAGTGAAGGCGTATATATCGGACAAATTCGGCGGAGCGATAGATGGCGGCGCGCCGACATTCGGGGAAGGCTTTGGGAACTCGGAATTTAATTCAGCTCACGGCTGGGGAAGCTGCATTAACAGCCTGCTTGCCCGTTACAGCGGTGTGTTTGGTATTGCCTTTAAAGACTAATTCAATGTCTTAGCAGTAAATCCAAATTAATTTTAAGAAGGGAGAAATAGTAAAACTCGGCTTGATTACGACCGGTTTTTATTATGCGCAGCAATTATGATTTGGAAACAATTTGAAATTAACAAACAATATTTGGAGAATCAATATGCTTCGGATAATTGGGATGAAAACAGCGGTATTCCGTTGGAGGTGTTAAGAAAAAACTGTGAAAAAATAGCTTTTGAATCGGGAAAACCGAAATGCATAATCCGTGCCGAACTAATTGGAGAAATTCTTAAAAATGCACAGCTTGAAATAAATCCGCTCGACTGGTTTCAAGACAAGATAAATCATGGGGATATTATTTCACGCATAGAAAACAGATGGCTTGGTGAGGCTCTTTCAGAAAGTGATGAAGAATTAAAACGCAGAAAAGAGCTGCTTTCCGAAAGCTTTGCCTGCACAGGCGAACAGGACTTTGGGCATTGCATACCGGACTGGAGGAGAATATTAAAATTTGGTGTTCCGGGACTTTTGCATATTGCTGAGGAAAAATTAAAAGCTTGTTCCGATGACAGACAAACCGAATTTTATGAGAGCTGCATTTTGGTTGCAAATGCGTTTATATGTCTGTTAAGGCGCATTGCCGATTTGGCTGAGCGCAAGGGCGAAAAATATGAAAAACAAAAACTTGTTGCAAAAAGTTTGCGTAATTTGGCAGAGGGAGCACCAACTGACATTCTGGAGGCAATGCAGCTTATAATTATATATTACGAAATGCAGACATTTGTTGAGGGAACTCTTGTGAGAAGCCTGGGAAATGTTGATGCTCTGCTTTATGAATACTACGTTAACGACTTGAAGTGCGGAAGGTATACGAACGAACAGATACGAGAACTTATTGATTACTTCATGTATAAGCTTATGGCAAAAAATGTGACGGCGAACGTTCCGATTTGCATAGGTGCTGCTGATGAAAAATTCGGACCAAATGAGCTTTCGTATGTTTTTCTTGACGAATACAGCCGTCTTGGTATATACGACCCTAAAATTCACATCAGATATAACGAATATACATCAGACATGATGCTTAGAAAAATTTTTGAAAACATACGGCGCGGACACAACAGCTATGTATTCTTGAATGATGAGGTAATATCTGCTTCACTGGAGAACATCGGGATTGACAAAAGCAACAGCAGAGATTATGCTATTGTCGGGTGCTATGAGCCTTGCATAAACGGCAAAGAAGTTCCTTGCTCCTGTAACGGAAGGATAAATATGCTGAAAGCGGTTGAGTTTGTTCTGAGTAACGGTGTTGATGTGAAAACAGGCAAAGAAGTCGGTGTCAGGAGCGGAGCTCTTGCGGATATTTCAACATTTGATGATTTTTGTGAGGCGGTAAAAAAACAAATTAAATATTTGGCACAGTCAACCATGGAGTTTATAATTGACGTGGAAAATAAATATCCGCAGATACACACGGCACCTATGCTTTCAATGAGCTTTGAAAGCTGTATGGAAAGTGGAACAGACGCATATGAGGGCGGTGCGGAATACAGCAATTCATCAATAAATGCATTTGGAATTGCAAATCTTGTTGATTCGCTTGAGGTTATTAAGAACATTGTTTATGATGAGGGAGAGATGTCTCTTGAGAGCTTTGCAAGGATTGTTCTTAACAACTGGGAAGGATATGAGAAGCTTCGGCTGAGATGCAAGAAGGACTTTCCCAAATACGGCAATGGAAATGATGAGACTGATAGGCTTGCCGCTGAGCTTGTTGCATACACGGCAGCGCTTATAAACGGAAAACCAAACGGGCGCAAAGGCATATTCAGATTCGGCGCATTTTCAATTGACTGGCGGATATATTTTGGCGACGGAACATGGGCAACTCCCGATAGCAGGTTGGCAGGCGATCCCTTATCAAAAAATGTGGATGCTGTTGCCGGAGAAGATAAACACGGCGTCACCGCTCTAATCAATTCTGTTACCAAAATAGATTTTCGACGCATACCGAATGGGTCGGTTCTTGATGTCACTCTACACAACACCGCGGTTTCAGGAGAAGAAGGAATGACAGCCATGCTTGGTCTTTTGAAAACCTTTATGGACAGCGGTGGAATGGCAATTCAGTTTAATGTGCTTGATGAGAAAATGCTCATAGACGCTCAAAAGCATCCTGAGAATTATAAGAATCTTCAAGTGAGGTTATGCGGCTGGAATGTATATTATGTTAATCTCAGCAAAAAAGAGCAGGACGATTTTATAAAGCAGTTAAAGGAAAGCAGATAATTATGGAATATGCAAAGATTTTAGATATAAAGCATTTTGCGGTTCATGATGGAAACGGGATACGCACTACGGTTTTTTTAAAGGGGTGTCCGCTCCGATGTGTTTGGTGTCACAATCCGGAGGGAATAGAATTTGAAACACAAATCGGGTATGTGAAGAAGCGTTGTATAAACTGTGGTGAATGCGTTGATTTGTGTGATGCAAACACTTTTAATAATGGGCATATTTTTGACAGAGATAAGTGTGTGGTTTGTGAAAAATGCGTAAATGTCTGCCTTGGCGGAGCATTTCAGCTTTATGGGCGAACTATGAGTTCAAAAGAAGTGTTTGACGAGGTTAACAGTGACCGCAGATTTTATGACAACACCGGCGGCGGCATAACGCTTTCCGGAGGTGAATGCCTGATGCAGCCCGAGTTTTGTACTGAGCTTTTAAAAATGTGTAAATCTGAAGGAATGAATACGGCAGTTGATACATGCGGATATGTTTCGCCGGAGATAATACGCAATGTCAGTGCATATACAGACATGTTTTTGTATGACATTAAGGCGATAGACGATGATGTTCATATGCGGTGCACCGGAAAATCAAACAAACTAATTCTTGATAACCTCAGATATATAGATGAGCTTGGAATTAAAACAGAAATACGAATTCCGTTTGTGCCGGAGTACAACGACAACCAAATTGAGAAAATAGCGGAATTTTTGAAAGATGTGCGGTGTGTTTCTGCTGTAAAACTTCTCGCCTATCATAAGGTTGACAGCAAGTATGAGGCTATTGGATATAAAAGTGTTTTGCCGAAAAACGCACCAACTTCGGTTCAGATGAAAGAGAAAGCGGAAAGCCTGAGAAAAGCAGGACTTAATGTTAAATTTTAAAATGCTGCAAATTTTCGATGATTTTATCTGGAATTATATCATTTTACGGCAGGTCAGTTGATATGCAGGCAAAGAGTGTTTATTTTATGAATTATTCTTTAAAATCGGAAAGTGCGTGGTATATTTGATGACGCGTAAGGAGGAAATGAGAATGATTGAAAGAAACGGTTCAGTCTGCTGAAAGAACGCTGGTCGATAAGATATATGCTATCGGAGATTATTATTTAAGCGGCAACACTCTGCAGCACTCAAGGCATATTTATAGTATTTACAAGCTCGAAAGTATAATAAAATTCGATGATGAGTTAAAAAAACTTGCTGAGAATGTCAGAGACGAGAGTGCATATGCCACTCGTGCATATTTGAGGACGGGTGCGTATGCACGGAAGATGACACGGAGGTTCTGATGTTGATACGGAGACTGAGGTGTTCGGAAGAAAGATACATTAAGAGTTTTTTTTGAAATCGAAGCGGATAAAGCAAGAGATGACGTTCCGCCGATATATGTATACAGTGAGCTTGACGGTGTGCCGCAAAAGACAGCCGTGTCAAGCTCGAAAGATGTTCTGGTCATAGACGGCTTGAAAAAAGGCAGACACAGCTTTAAGCTTCTGCGAGTCACGGAGGTATATTCTCCGGCGTGTGATCCGATTACCGACATAAAAGATTATTTGTTTGTGACAGATATAGAAATCGGTGAGACGGAGGAAGGAGAGCTTTGCAGTGCCGTGAAGCAGGAAAAAATGATAATTGATTTCTATGGAGATTCAATCACCAACGGCTGGGCGTCGCTTGCGAGGCCGAATAATGAACAGAGAAGAGAGTGCGACAATGACTACACCGTTTCGTATGCATATCTTGCGGCAGAGGCTCTGGAGGCTGAGGCAAGAGTGTGTGCATTTTCGGGGCGCGGAATTGTTGCCGACTGCCACGGAAGCCGCGCCGAGCCGATGAAAATGTTCTATCCGATGGCAAGCCGCAGTCTGCCTGTTAAGTTTGATTTTGCAGATGAGCCTGACATAGCAGTGATAGCACTCGGCACAAATGACTGCGGAGGCGGAGTGGAAAATGATGAGTTCAAAGAGGCTGCAAAAGACTTTATTAAAATGGTCAGATGTGATTCGCCAAATGCAGAAATTATATGGATTTACGGTATGATGAACGAAAGGTTTGTTTCTGTTCTGCATGATTTAACAGAAGAAATGAGAATAAGGGATAAAAAAATATCATTCTTTCCGATTGAGCCTGTGAAGAAAGAAAAGAACGAACTGGGGGCTTTGGGACACCCTAACCGAATTGGACAGAAGCGTATTGCTGAGGAGCTTTTGAAGCATATAAAGCAAAATATAAGGAAATTTCAGATTCTGAGTATGACGATTATTTCATAAATCAAATCAGCGAGCTTTTGACAAACTACGGCAAGATTGATTACCCGTGGTTTGACGGTTGCGGTTCTGAAAATCATAAATATGACATAGAACGTATTGTTGGCGTAATATGACGTTTGCAGCCGGATATTCTTTTGTTCAATATGTGGGATCCCGACACACGCTGGGGTGGAAATGAGAGCGGTGTTGCGCCGATTGACTGCAATTACGTGACAAGCCGTGTGCCGTTTTCGGAAAAGACCACGGAAGATGATGAGCTTGGAGAGAATATGTTTTTGGCGTATGAGTGCGATTGTTGTATAAGAGACAACTGGTTCTATAACGAGAAGGACAATGACACGGTGAAAAGTGTTGATGAGCTTTTCAGCCTGTATTGCTTTTCTGTTGGAAACAGAGTTTCAACTGCCATTCGGTACAATGGAGACTGCAATGCATGAAACATAATCTTCATCTTAAAACACTTTTGCGGCGTACGGGGTAACAATATCGAGTACACGCAGATAACTGATCGGGAAGAAAAAAATATTCGGCTGCGAATTACGGAAAAACATAAAAAATTTTAAAAGCGGTATTTTTCAGATTTAATTGAGAAATACTGCTTTTTTTATCAGCTGAGAGGTGCTGATTTTAAAAAGTTTAATTTTACTATTGATTTTTTCGGCAGTATAATATATAATGATGATACAACGAAAAGAGGTGCGGTTATGGATATTCATAATATAAGACAGATGATGAAATACAGGGCTGTTTATGACATTCCGATGAAGGTTACGTTTTATGCCAGAGTGTCATCTGAAAAGGACGAACAGCTTAATTCGCTTGACAATCAGATTTCGTATTACACAGAACTGATTAAGAACAACAAAAACTGGACATATGTCGACGGCTATATTGATGAGGGAATTTCCGGAATATCGACCAAAAAAAGAGAGAACTTTCACCGCATGGTCAGTGATGCGAAGGAAGGCATGTTTGATCTTGTCATAACAAAGGAAATATCAAGATTTGCGAGAAACACGCTGGACAGCATAAAATACACAAGACAGCTTTTGAAATGCGGTGTCGGCGTTTTTTTTCAAAATGATAATATAAACACACTTGATGAGGACAGCGAGCTCAGGCTGACAATCATGTCGGGTATTGCACAGGACGAGCTGCGAAAGCTTTCGTCGCGAATAAAATTCGGACATCAGCAGGCAATCAAAAATAATGTTGTTTTGGGAAATTCAAGAATTTTCGGATATCGGAAGGATAATAAAAAGCTTGTGATAAATCCTGATGAGGCAAAGATGGTTCGTGAGCTTTTTGAGCTTTATGCAACAGATGAATACAGCATGAAGCAGCTGGAGTCCATTTTCTGGGAGAAGGGGTATCGAAACAACAACGGCAACAAAATTGCACATTCCACGATGTCGAACATTATTTCCAATCCAAAGTATAAAGGATATTATGTCGGCAACAAGGTTAAGGTTGTTGATATGTTCACAAAGAAACAGAAATTTTTAAATCCCGAGGAATGGGTCATGTTTAAGGACGAAACCGGTGAAATTGTTCCCGCAATCGTTGAAGAAGAGCTTTGGGACAGGGCAAACAGGGTTTTGTCACGGCGAAGCATTGATGTCAAGCAACGTCAGAACAAATGTAATCATGCAAATCTTTTGACGGGAAAGCTGTTTTGTATGCATTGCGGAAAACCGTACTACAGGAGGGAAAGCAGGGATAAAAAGGGAAATGTGAACAGCAGCTGGATATGCAGCGGCAAGATAAACAACGGCGCGGCATCGTGTCCGTCATTTGCAATATACGAAAGTGAAATAAAGCCGATATTGGCAGATGTTTTTAAAGAGACCTCACAAAGCGCAGAGCAGCTTTGCGAGGAGTATATCAGCATATATAAGGCGGCAGAGAAAAATGATGATACTTCAAAAAGACTTGCAGAGCTTGAAAGAAAAATTGAAACTGAAAAGAAGAAAAAAGCAAAGCTTTTGGAGTATAATGTAAACGGGGACATTTCCGACAAAGATTTCATAAGCATGAACACTGCCGCAATTCGGACAATTGAAAGTGCAGAACGCGAAATTGCGGAAATTGAGGAGAGCCAAAGCTCAAAGGGCGAATTGAAAAAGCATATTGAAGAAATTAAGAGTCTGCTTGAGGAGGCTCATCGGGAAGCTGCAAACGGGGTGATCGGATATAAGTTTATAAACAGATATATTGACCGGATTTTTGTGACGGCAGACGGAGACACGCTTAAGCTTAATATAAAGCTGTTTACAGGGGATACCTGCGAAAAGCACCTTGCAAAGCTCAGAAAAAGAGCTTCTTTGAAGGAGAATGAGGATTGTACGGGTCAAATGTTATTAACCATCTGACCACCGATTGAACCGGCCTGTCTTGATGTGAGGTCACCGTTGTAACCCTTGTTAAGCTGTACACCTACTTCGTTTGCAGCCTCCATTTTGAACTTATCCATAGCTGCTCTCGCCTCAGGTACTACAACACCGTTGTTGCTCTTGTTGTTTGACATGTCTAATTCACCTCCCTTTTTTATTCGAAGGAACGGACTTTTTTGCCGTTTCTCCGTTTACAGTCTTATTTTAACCCGACCGCCGGTAAATACACATTGTAAATTTTTCTAATTTATTTTTGTATTAATGCAAGATCGGGGTTCAATCATATTATTTGTATGTGCGGCTGTTATTATTATTTTTTTAATATGCAATTTAAGGATAATTTGGAATTGACTTTTTTGCAGCGTTCGGTTAATATTAATATTAGGAAAATATAAATCGGAGGGTCTTGAAATGCGGAAAAGGTTGAATGAAATTTCGGCGTATGAGGTGTTCCTGTGTGTTCTTGTTGTGATGATTCATGTGCTTTCCGAGGCAGTCGGAGGATATGCAAAGGGCAGCGTACTCTCGGTGACGGTCTTTTTTGTTTCGCGGGCAGCAACGTTTGTTGTCCCGGCGTTCATAATTTCATCGGGAATAAAGCTCACAAATAAATTCAAAGAAAAAAACCCTGAATACGGCAAGTTTATTTTTTCACGGCTTAAAAAAATATATTTGCCTTATGCTGCCGTTGCCGCGGTGTATTATCTTTATTTCGTGTTCAGACTTCATTATTTTGATTTCAGCTTATCCGAATTGCTTCATCAGATTATGATGGGCACTGCCGCGTCGCCGTTCTATTTTATTGTAATCATTATGCAGTTCTATATCACGGCACCGCTGTGGCTTGCTGTTTGCCGCAGGACTTCGTCTGTGAAGCTTGTGACAGCGGTTTTTGCGGTGCTGACAGCCGCCGCACAGTATTTTTTGCGGGGCTATGAATATGGTGACAGAGTTTTCCCGTGCTATATGGTGTATTGGATTCTCGGCTGTTGTATCGGAGCGGATTTTGATGGCTTCATGCAGAGACTCCGTGCGCGAAAGGGCATGATTGTCTGCACGGGGGCATTGTTCACCGTTCTGTATTCAGCAATGGCATACGCTGAATTTCTCGGCTTGTTTCACTCGTTTCTGACAGAGCTTGTGAAACTGGGCTTCAGCTTGTCGGCATCGTTGATGTATCTTGTGCTTATGCCGCAAAGAGATCTTTTTGCTGTGAAAAAGCTTGCTCCCGTTACATACTATATATATCTGATTCACTGCCTTGTGCTGACAGAAGTGAATTTTTTGCTTGACAGGTTCGGAATTGTTTCGCTGTCACTGCGTCTTGCTGTTCGCTTTGTTGCGGTTTATGCTGTTTCGGTTTCAGCGGCTCTTTTATATAAATATTTAAAAAAACTCTTGACAAATAAGTTTTACAAGCGTAAAATATAAATGTATTACAGCTGTAAAACTTTAACCCGATATTAGTTATCCAAACCCGCCTTAATCGGTGTAAATTCGGAGTATTTTGACTTATTGCCTTTGGCGGGAGTCAGCCCGTCTGCATTCTCCGCACCAAAATATTCTCAAAATTCCATTCGATTAAGGTCAAAAGATTTTAAGAGTGAGGATTTTGCTCAAACAAGGCAAAAACGGAGGTAATCCTTGGCGCATTGCCGAGTGTTTTAAAACAGTTTGAGAAGAAATACGCCTCTTAAAATCGGGTTCGGATAGATAGCATCAGGTTAAGGAGGGAGGAAGAATGAGAAAAACAAATGAGATAAGCTCAGCCGAGCTTGAAATCATGCAGGTGCTGTGGGAGCTTGAGAAACCGTCAAAGATTCAGGAGCTTTGCGAACGTATGAGGGACGGAAAGGGAAACTACAGTACGGTTGCAACCCTGGTCGGCAGACTGAAGGAAAAGGGAGCGGTGAATGCTGAAAAGCGCGGAAAGACATTCTACTATTCCGCAGATCTCGGCAGAGAAGAATATGTCAAGGCGCAGACAAACCGTTTTATAAAGAGACTGTATGGGGGTTCTGCGTTAAAGCTTGCGCTTTCGCTTTTCAAAAGCGGAGACCTGACAGCAGAGGAGCTGGCAGAACTTCGCGGACTGCTTGATGAGCGGGGTGATGAGTCGTGAGCGGCAATGCTTTCAAAACCGTTTTGATTATGTCGGCGGTCGGGAGTGTGCTGTGCCTGGTTTTGCAGTGTGCGGCACCGCTTATGAGGAGGCGGTGCGACTTACGGAGATGTTACTGTGCGTGGCTTGTTCCGCTTGCTGTAATGCTGATTCCGATTTCATTCACACTGCCGCAGAATGCAGTGAGCTTGGTTGAAACCACGGGTCGAGTCATACATACAGCAAAAATATCGGAGCAGGTCACGGCTTCCGCAGGACGGGGATTTGAACCGGGGGCGGTGTGGGCGATCGGAGCGGCGGCAATGCTTGTTCGTCTCATTGCGGAATATGCACGGCTCAGACGAACGGTTTGCAAAAGCTCTGTGCGTGATGACAGCTTGGAGGGAATACCGAAAAGAATTATTGTTCGCAGAACAGAGCTTCCTGTTTCGCCTATGCTCATCGGTTTTGTGCGTCCTGTTTTGATTTTGCCGAGCGGTATGTCAGATTCCGAAACACTGAGACTTGTAATTTTGCACGAGCTGACGCACTACAGGCGGCACGATATATATCTGAAGGCGGCAGCAGAGCTTGCGGTGTGCATACATTGGTTCAATCCTGCGGCATATCTGATCAGAAAAAGAATTGATGAGGAGTGTGAGCTGGCGTGCGATTGTTCCGTGTCAATGAAGCTGTCTGAGAGTGAACGCGGAAAATATTTGAATGTCATATTGGATTTGATTGAGTCAAACAGCAGGAGAATATGTGCGGCAATGCAGATGTCGGGAAACCGAAGATTGCTTGAAAGACGCATTCTGACGGTCAGAAAAGCAAAACCGGCACGGTTTGCCGAAAAGATTGTTTCCATGGCTTTGTCAATGCTGCTGCTGTTTATCGGAGTATATGCAAGCGGAACCTTGAACGGAAGGACTGCGGACATGCCTGCGGCGGCACCGCCTGACAAAGCGGAGAACGTGAAAGACGAAGTACGGTCTGAAACGGCGGTTTTGAATATGCCGTCCACAAAAGAGGAGATAACGGCGGAGGATTCGGCGGCACAGGCGGATTTTGCTTCCGAAGCACCGCTTGAGAAAGAGGCGGACAAAGAAGAGACGGAACAAGCTTTGGAGGAAAGCCCCGAAGATGTGCATGAGGCTGTGAAACGTGTCAACGGCATTACGGGAGAATACAGCTCTGCAAACGGAGGAAGAAGCCGCGCTGAAGGCATTGTCTGTGATGATAACGGAAACCTGGCGGTGAGCTTCAGCCTTAGCATGCAGACTGCAATCAGAATCAGGATCTTTGAGACAGAAGCTCATGCTTTGTGCGGAGAATATTCAATCCCTGCGGGTGACGGCAGTATATATGTTTTCGGAGGGCTTGATACGGCAAGAAAATATGATGTTGAAATCTGCGGCGAGACAGGCTCGGACTGGGCTGTTGAGGGCAGCTACACGATTTATTGAAGGAGGAAAAATGATGAAAAGATTATATTCGGTTATTACGGCACTTGTGCTTTTGTGCTCGTGGACTGCGGTGTCGGCGCAGGATATGACGGAGGCACAGAAAAAGGATTTATATGAGCTGAAAATCATGGTTGGAGATGAAAACGGAGAGCTTAACCTTGATAATGGGATTACGCGTGCGGAGATGGTGAAAATGCTTTGTGTGGCAGGCAATGTTGACGCAGGCAGTCATTCGGCAGAATTTCCCGATGTTGCGAAGGAGCATTGGGCGTATGATTTTGTTTGCGCGGCGAAGGAATACGGAATTGCAGAGGGCGATGAGAACGGTAATTTTAATCCCGAGGCAGCCGTCACGAATGAGGAGGCGGTTAAGATGGCAGTCAGCCTTTTGGGATATGACGTGATGGCTGAAACAATAGGCGGTTATCCGATGGGCTATAACACAACTGCGTCACGTCTCGGAATTACAAAGGATATGCAGCTTGTGCTTGGAAACGCGGCTTTGAGAGGCGATGTCGGTATAATGATTTCAAATGCGCTTGATGTGCCGATTATGGCGAAAAAGGACGCCGCAGGCGATGATGAAGCATACACGGTTCTGGACGGCAAGAATGGCTCAGAGCTTGAAACACTCAGAATCAGAATGAGCAAATAGACATTGCGGTGTGAAACTTTTTTTGTTCAATGCAACCTTTAAGGCTTGAAAAAGGTATTTATATCAGATGGAACATTTTTCATGTCACACCATCTGTGAATGACAAACCGGTTTGTTAAAAACAATTCAAGAAAGGAACATTGAAATGAAAAAACAAGTTATATCAGCAGCTATGATTGCTGCAATACTCATGGGAAACGGTGCTTTTGCCGTGAATGCTGTTGAGGACGGAAATGCGGCAGTGATGTTTGCGGAGGAAGCAAGGACGGATTTTATAAAGGCAGCATTGGAGGCAGGAATTATAGAAAATTCCGAACAAAAGCTTGATGAAGAAATCAGCCGTGAGCAGTTTTGTGAGTTTGCATACAACATGCTGAACAAGGTGAAGGAGCTGCCGGCGGCAAAGCTTTCGCGCAATCCTTTTGACGATGTGAACAACTATAAAATCAACGCCTTGGCATTTGTCGGTATTGTCAGCGGAAAGGGCGAAAACGTTTTTGCGCCGAATGATAAAATTTCGCGCGAGGAAGCAGCAGTCATATTCTGCCGCATTGCAAAGTATGCGGAAGCAGAGCTTCCGATTGCCAAGGTGGATATGAGCTATTCCGACAATGTTCAAATCTCCGACTGGGCTGTTTCGTCGGTATACAGCCTGAAGCTCTCGGGCGTGATGGAGAACAGCAGCGGTGAAGCTTTTAACCCTGCCGCTGCATATACTGTTGAAGAAACTGTGGCGTCGCTTCTGAGATTGAGAGATATTATAAAAAAATAATAGGAAAAACAAAACAGGAGACCTCCCCGTTCGGGGAGGTCTCCTGTTTTGTTTTTCCTATTTTATTATGCTCACCCAAAGGATTTTCGCAATTTGTTCACGAAGCAGGAAGTCAAGCGGCTTCAGACTGCCGTTCTCAAAGCCTGAGACGATTCCCTGCTCTGTCAGATAGCTGACAGCGTCGGCTGCATATTCCGAAACCTTTGAACTGTCGGAGAATGCAAGATGTCCGTCGGAGGTTTCGTTTTCAAAGAATACTCTGTAGACAAGCGTCATTGCGTCCTGACGTGTCACTCTCTCTGAGAGCTTTGCCTCGATTCCGCGTGATGTCATGCTGCCCTTGAACCAGCCTGCATTATATGCCGCTGCCGCATAGGGCTTCACCCAGTCGTCAATTTCGTCCGCGTCGGCAAACATGCTCACATCTGTTGTGCCGATTGCCGTACCGTTTGCCGCAGCAAGAATTTTCACAAGCTCGCCGCGTGTTATCTCGTTTTCGGGCTTGAAGTGCAAGCCGTCTGCCTCAGAATAGCCGTTAATGAAGCCGATGTATGCAAGGCTGCTTATATAAAGCTTTGCCCAGCTGCCGCCTATGTCATCAAAGACGCTTTCGGACATTTTCGGATTTTCGATAACAGCATATTTTCCGCTGCCGATTGCATATTCAGACATCATGCTTCTTGCTTCATCAAAGCTTCCGCCGATGTATACCCATTTTCCGATTCTCTCGGAGTATTTGTAAACACCAAGGTTTGCATTGTTTCCTGTTCCTGTGACCTCAAGGTCAAGCAGAAGCTTGTCGAGCTTTGAAAGCGTTTCAACATGCAGAATGTCCGAACGGAAAAGGCTGCCTTCGGGAAGTCCGTTTGCATATGCCGAGGTGTTCACGTCAGTTCCCATAACAAGATAGTTTTCCGCATTGATGTCCTTGCCTGCCGCAAATGCTGTGTTTCCGTCCTGCTTTGACACAGAATCTGCGTCGGCATAGAGCTTATATGCCTTGACTTCGGCACTGCTGGTCATTGAGACTTTCACCTTTTCAATGAGTGCGGCAACCTCATCGGGGATAACATCACGGCGAACCGAACCGCCACCGCCGCCTGACGATGAACCGCCGCCCGATTCCTGATTGCCGACAATGCCCGAATCGTAAATGTCGGTCAAAAATGCATTCCCGCCAAGTGCCAGCTGTGCCTTGACAACGAACGGTGACGGACTGTTTTGCATTACCACTGCGGAGCTGTTGCCCGATGAATCAATCAGTGCAGCCTCGGACGGGTCGGAGAGGAGCGACCATTTCAGCTTCTCGTTTGCAATGCTGAATCCCAGCTCACTGCCGTCCGCACCGAGTCCGACTGCGGTCAGCTCGGTTGTTGTGCTGCCGTTTGCGGATTTTTGCCCCTTAATTTTAATTCCGCTGATTTTTGCCGCGGACTTGTTGACAACAGTTGCAACATGCTCTGTTTTGTTGCCGTTCTTGTCTGCCGCAACAATTTTAACCTCATGGGAATATTCGGGGTTTACAACGCTCAGCGTTGTTTCAAACTTTCCGTCCGAATTTTTGATATATGCCCCCGAAACCACTTGTGTGTTGTCAAGGTATATATCAAGCGTTACGCTGTCGTCCGTTGTCAGCTTAATCGGAATACCGACACTCGGGTCAAACAGACTGCCGTTTTGCGGATATTCGATTTTCAAATCCGCAGGCGTCGTGTCAACCGAGAACTTTTGAGTCTTGACCGTGACATCGCCGTCGCGGTTGATGAACACAACATCAACAATGTGGTCTCCGTCCGAAAGGTTGAATGCCGCATAGCCCTTGCCGCCTGTTGACGGGTTGTTGACAAGCTTTTGACCGTATTGCTTTTCGTCAATATCAAACCGAACAGTGACTTCATCGTTCGGAGCTGTGCCGAAGTTTGTGATTTCATATTCAAACAGTGCTGTTGCGTTGCCTGCCTGAAGGTATGAAACGTTTTTACTGTCGGTTTTGTTTTCCGACCCGAAGGCTGTGATGTTCAGATTAACAGCCGGCGGATTCGGAATCGGGACAGTGACCTCGGAGCTGATCCGTTCACTGCTGAAGAAACCGCTTCCCTCGTTCACATTCACGGCATATGCCTCAACACGGTATGTTTCGCCCGGTGTGATTGACGAGGTGTATCTCGGGGTGCCATTATCGTCAAGAACTGTGCTGTCACCCTTGAAATATGTTGCAACATTGCCTTTCTTTTCAAAGTCTCCGACATATCCGCCCATTGCGGGGAGAAGCTCAAAGCTGCCGTCGGCAAGCTTTTTATAGATGTTGAACTGCACGCCCGTTGCATTTTGCGGAACATCTGCCGAAACATCGAGCCGTCCGTCACCGCCTGCCCATGCTCGGAAGCTTTGCGGTGCGGCAAGCGTGTTCGGGTTAATAAAGGTGAGCGGAGTGCTTGTGTATTTGCTTGTGAACATGCTGTTGTTGAGGATTGAATCCATTCTGACAACATATTGTCCTGACGGAATGTTAATGGGTATATCCTTGCTGCCCGAGCCTTCCTCATTTGCGATGATATAGCCGGGGTGTTCGTTTGTGATGACATTTCCATCATCATCGGTGAAGGATTCCAGAACAACACTGCCGTCACTGTTGCACGGAACAAGCGCAATGCTGACTGTGGCATTCGTATCTGCTGTCCAGCTTGTGCTGAGAACCGAGGAACTGTTGTTTATGCTTGCAGAGTTAATCTGAAGGTTCGGCTTGATTGAAGGAACGGTCAGAATTGTGTAGTCACTGATTTCAACTCCGTTTGTCGATTCAACCGTCCACGAGCCGTTCACAAGCTCGGAGTTTCTGAGGTTAATATATGCATATTTCTTTGTCACTCCTGTTGCATTGTCGGTCTTTTCGCTGAAGAGCAGATTTGCACCCTGTGCATTGTTTTCTTCCTGCGTCAGGTCATATCTGTACGGCACAACGGTATATTCCGATGTGTCAGGCTTTGTAACACGGAATGAGGGTTCCTGCTCTCCTTCGTAATAAACACGGAGAACAACATCGTTGCCTTCAGACATTTTGCTTGTCACGTCCGCAGTGAAGCGGTCTGCACTCTGAAGAGCGAGCGGTGATGTGAAGGAGGAGGCGGTGTAGCTGTCAACGGTTGAACCGACAACTGCCGCGCCCGAGCCGATTCCCATAAGCTGAATGTTGCCCTCCGCATCGGGAACCTGCATAACCTCAAGGAATCTCATCTGTCTGTGTCCTTGTGTTCCGCCGCCGCTGCTGCTGCCGTTTGCGGTTGACATTTCCTGAGAGTCAAGGTCGATTTCCTCGATTTCGTCAATTTCGCTTCCTCTCAAAAGCCTGAATGAATTGCTGTCATAGTAGTATACAAAGCCGCCGCTGAATATCAGAATCTGAACTCCGCCTGCAATAAACTTGTTTGTTATGACAAGTGTGACTCCTGCGAGCTTGCCGAGTCCGGGAATGTTCAGACTGCCGCTTATCTTGCCCATCATGAAAAATTCAGGTTCGGTTGTCAGACCGAGTGAGACATTTCCGAGAACGATTCCCGAGAATAAGTCAACCGTTCCCGACAGCTTCATGCTGAAGCCTGTTGTCCAGTCAAACTCACCCTTTGCAACGAATTTAATCTGATCAAAGCCTGCCGGAGCACCTGTTATGCTGAAGGTCAGACCGTTGCCCGAGATTGACATGTCAGCTTGCATAGCCATGACCTGAACAAGGTCGAAGGCTGCCATAACGCTGACTGTGACAGGCGGTCTTGCATCGCCCGTATAGTTGATTGAGCTTGCAAGATCGGAAATTCCGCCGCCGAGACCTGTCAGATTTGAAACACCGGGAACAATCGGGATTTTAAACCCTTTTATTTCAAGGTATATTGTGTCAAGACAGATTTTTCCGGTGTTTGTTTCCGCCAGACTCATTCTGAATGCGGAGCTGATCGGACCGATTCCGATTCCTAAGTCAACACCTGCGTTAAATTCATATGTGTTGAAGGACACACCCATGCTGAAGCCGTTAAGCTTACCCTTGTTTTTGCCCCTCGCGTTCATCGCGTTCTGATTCTGTCCTTCTGCCGTTGTCGCTCTGTGATTTCCTGCGTTTACAATACGGCTTGATTCGGGAGTTGGGTTTGAACCTGCCGCACCGTTTGAAATGGTTGAACTGTTGTTTTGTGAACCGCCTGCCGGGAACACCGAGTCGGGAAGCTCAATTTCAACATTTGCAGCAAGTCCGACAAAACCTGTGATGATTTTGCCTTCCTCGTTTCTGTCCTCATGCTCGCCAAAGAGAATTGAGTCAACCGAAACGCCGAGCGAACCGCCGTCGCCGAAGGTGCCGAGTGAGTTCGTTGCTGAGTTGCCGTTCTTGAAGAGCTTCTTTGTGCTGCTTTCGGCAGGTGCGGTGGCTGTGCTGCCTGAAGTGCTGCTGCCTGAGCCGCTTGAGCCGCTTGAGCCGCTTGAACTGCCCGAACCGCTTGAGCCACTTGAACTGCCTGAACCGCTTGAACTGCCTGAACTGCCTGAACCGCTTGAGCCGCTTGAGCCGTCTGAACTGCCGGAAGGTCTTGCAGATTGCCATGAGCTGCTGCCTCTTGCTCTTGCATATTGCCAGCGTCCGTTGTTTGCGGGAGTCTGTGCTGCATCTTGGGTTTCTGCCGGGGTTTCACCTGTCTGGGTGTTGCCCTCGCTTTGAGCAGCCTCGTCCTCATCCTTGCTCATTCCGAGAGGGAATGAGACGGAACCGCTGAAGTTGATGGTGTATCTTCCGTCCTGACAGCCAAGCTCGCCATAATTCAGGTTGAAGATGAAACCGCCCATGTTTTGCAGAAGCCAGCCGCCGCCGAGAAGCTGAAGCTGGGGAGCGAGTGTGTTTGAAATTCCGCCCTCATCATCGCCGTCATATGAATATATGTCGTCAAGCATCATGCGGATCATGAATTTGTTCTTCCATATGGTGGAGGCATTTATAACGCTCAGATCACCATCGCCCTCAACACGCATTTCCGTGGGCGCATTGCCGTTGAATTTTGCGGTGAAGGAGAGTGGCATCATTGAGTTATAGTATAAAATGCGGTTGACTTTTATGTTGTCCGAACCGGGGATTGTCTGAAAGCCCTCAATGTCGGGGTTTGTCACAGAGGTATCCGTGCTTATGACAAGCTCCTTGTGTGTTGAGGTTTCGGCGTTCAGACCGTTGCGATAGAGAACCTTGAAAACGCCGCGTCCTTCCATGAGGATTTCACCGTCGAGTGCTTCAAGCTGAGATTTATATTCCTCAAACTGCTCTTCAATTGATTTTCCGCCCGCCTCTGCCGTGAACAGACGCATTTCATAGTGTGCTGTTGCGGC
>CAKSIW010000021.1 GCA_934463175.1 uncultured Clostridia bacterium
TTATTTTCGCCTTCATCAAGTGTTAGTGTTGTTCTCCAATAATAGTTGAGACTTGTACTGCACACAATGACAAGACCAAATTCAACATCTCTTGTGTTCTTTCCGAAAATTGAAATGTTAATTTTGGAATAGTCCGACCAATCCGTAACATCAAGTTCACGGAAATACAGATTGTTTTTTGTTGAGTTTCCTTTTTCGTGTGTCCAGTATGCACTGTATTCACCTGACAAGGCATAATCCTTTACAGGCACTGCACCTGCTTTATTCAGGGTCAGCACATTGTCAAAATCAATAAGCTGCACATCAGACTCTTCTGTGTCAACACCCCCGTCAGACAGCCCGAAAGCGGCAAACGAGCTCACCGAACTGAACGAAAGCAAAAATGACAGAAGCATTGCAAGAAGTTTTTTCATTTCCATGTAAAGTCTTTCTCCTTTCTGTATATGTTTAGCCCTTTACAGCACCAACCGTTGCACCTTTTACAAAATATTTCTGCATAAACGGATATACAATCAAAATCGGCACTGTTGAAACAACCATAACGGAATATTGAATTGTTTCCGTTGTTGTTTCCATGTCTCCTTCCTCCTTGACCATGCTTTCGACAAGGATTTCACGCAGCAGCAGCTGCAACGGAAACAGCTTTCTGTTTCTCAGATAAATCATCGCGTCAAACCACGCATTCCACGTGTCAACCATATAGTACAGCGCAACAACCATTATTGATGGCAGAATCAGCGGAACCATGATTGTGAACAGTATTCTCAAATCTCCTGCGCCGTCAAGCCTTGCCGACTCCTCCAGGCTGTCGGGAACACCATAGAACGCTGTTCTGAGAAGGATCAGATTGAACGTGTTCAGTGCCGTCGGAATGATGAGTGCCGTCAGCGAGTTGTCCATTCCCAGTGAGCGTACATTCAGATATGTCGGAATGAGTCCGCCCGAGAAAAACATAGTCACAACAACCATAAACGACATCACAGGTCCGATGAACAGCCCCTTGCGCGAAAGCACATATGCACCGAAAAGCGTGAGAATCATTGACAATATTGCTTTTGTCACAAGCACATACACCGTGACACCCAGACCGCGGATTATTGATGTGTCTTTCAGCACCATTCTGATTGACTTCAGGCTGAAGCCTGCCGGTTTCAAAACCAAGCCTTCATGCGCCATCAGCTTTGACGGTTCACTGAATGCCGACATCACAACATGCCAGAACGGATACAGTGCCACAAGCACAAGTGCAGTCAGTATAATATAGTTGAAAGCCTCATATATTTTTTGTCCTTTTGTCATTTTCACAGCAGCACCCCTCCTTTACCACAGCGAGCCCTGACCGAGCTTTTTGCTGAAGGTGTTTGCACCAATCAGCAGTATGAAGCTGATCACCGAGTTGAAAAGCCCGACCGCTGTGCTGAAGCTGTAGCTCTGCTCCAGAATACCCTTGCGGTATACATACGTTGAAATTATATCTGCCGTCTCATATGTCAAAGGATTATACAGCAGTATGATTTTTTCATATCCAACCGACAAAAGCTGTCCGATTCTTGTGAGCAGCATAATTGCAACTGTCGGCAAAATTCCGGGAAGCGTCACATGCAGAGTTTGTTTCCAGCGTCCCGCGCCGTCTATCATTGCCGCCTCGTAAAGAGAAGTATCAATCCCCGTAAGTGCCGCCATATAGATAATCGAGCTCCAGCCGATTCCCTGCCATATGCCTGAAATAACATAAATCGGCACAAAATACTGCGGATAGCTGAGCAGTGATTTTCTTTCCGCACCGAACGCTGCAAGCAAATCATTAATGATTCCGTCAGCATTTGTGAACTGAACAATCATACCGCATATTACCGTCAGTGAAATAAAATGCGGAATGTATACAATCGTCTGTGAAACCCTTAAAAACGCCTTATTCCGAACCTCGTTCAGCATAAGCGCGAGAATAATCGGCGCGGGGAATCCGAAAATCAGGTTTGTCAGGCTGATGTTCAGCGTGTTCCGCATGAGCCGCCAAAAATATGGGTTGGTCAGAAAGCTTTTGAAATGCGTCAGTCCGACCCATTTGCTTCCCCACACTCCGCCTGCCGCACTATAGTTCTTGAACGCTATAATCAGCCCGTACATTGGCTTATAGCAGAACAGAATGTAATACACAATCACCGGAATCGCAATCAGATACACTCCTCTGCGCTTGCTGATGTCTCGCCCGAAACGGACAAGCCAGCTTTCGCCGGTGTTTTTTTTCAATGCCTGCGCTCTTTCGGGCGCATTTGCATTTCTTTTCATTTTTTCATTCCTCCAAGCTGCCTTTTAACGTGAGTTGTATCTCTTAAGAGCCGTGTTATATATTTCAAGCGCATCACGGATTCCAAAGCCTTCAAGTTCCTTTACGAATGCGTCATAGTCGGTGTCAACCGATTTAATACCCATGATGAATTTGAAGAGATTTTCGTCCGCACAGGTTTTAACATTATTGATTATTGCAGTAACCTTGCTGCTTTCCTCCTCGGTGAGCGTAATCTGCGGCATTATATGCTCCATATTCAGCTGCTCGCCCCAGAATTTAAGCGTTGTTTTTTGCTGCGGAAGAGCATTATACTGCTCAATGTAGTTAATATCCTGCGCAAACGGACCTGACCAGTTTCCGAAAATATACTCCGTCATTGCCTCGCCGACAGACTTTCCGTCAGGATTGTTCATAATCAAATCGGTATACACGGGTTTTCCGTCCTTCATTTCATATGTCAGTCCTTCCTCTCCGAAATTCATCTGCATATGCCCCTTTTCGGAATAACCAAAATCAAGGAAACGCGTTGCAAGCTCAACATTGTCACACTGAGTTGAAATGAAGCCGTTGTTGTCATATGTCACCGGGAACACCGAATCGCTGAACTTTGATTTATCTCCTTTTTTCAGCACGGGAAGCTTGATTCCTTCAATGTCAAAGCTTGCATTGCCGTTTTCCTTTGCCGCTTTGAGATATTTTCCCATTCCTCCACCCGAGGTGTTGAAGGTGATTCCTGTTTTTGAGTTCAGAATATTCTTGTCAAGATTGCTTGCCGAGAACGTGAGATTTTCGTCCATCAACCCTTCCTTATACCACTGTGCAAGGGTTTTCAAGCCCTGACGCATACCGTCCTCAAGATAGCCGTATTTAACCTCTCCGCCGTCAACATAAAAATCCGCAACAACTCCGTATGCGCTTATGATTCCGCCGAACGGTTCATATGTATTTATGTCATAGCTGAGCGGAGCTGTCAAGCCGTTTTTCTTAAAGGTTGTCAGAACATTGTGCCACTCGTCAATTGTTTCGGGAACATCAAGACCGTATTTTTCGAGCAAATCCTTTCTGATAATCGGACCGCGGAACGATCTCAGCTCGTCCTCAAAGCGTATGCACGGGAAAAAATAGTTTTTTCCGTCATCGGACACGCACATTTTCCGCACAGTCTCGTCCTTGTCCAGCCATGCTTTGAAGTTCGGAGCATATTTGTCCACCGCATCTGTAACATCAATTATCACATTATCATTGACATATTTCTGAATGCCGCCCGCCTGTTTGAAAAAGTTTGTCAGGAATATATCGGGCAGACTGTTTGACGCAATCATCAGAGACAAAGCCTCAGCACCGCCCGTTGCGGTTGACTCCCACTCAACCTCGGCTCCGATTGCCTCTTTCCATTTTTCCATTTTGGGACTGTTTACATCATAATCCGTATATATTGTCAGAACGTCATCACTCTGCACGGGATAGATGCTGCCGTCACTCGGATATGTAACCTTGCCCCGGCTGACAGTTGAATCCTTTTCCTTGCCGCAGCCGGACGCTGCCAATACACACGCAAGACACACAGCAGTCAAAGACGCAATGCTTTTTTTGAACTTTTTTCTTTTCATTGTTTTAACCTCCCATATTTTTCGGATAATTTATGATAAGTTTAATTATTTTACAGTGAAAAACATATAGTTTTTGTCTATTATGTATAAACAATTATAAAGCATAGAGGGTAATTTTTAAAGTGTAAAAAACAAATATCAACGGTAAAAAACAAATATTCCGCCGTGTTTTCAGTCTTTTAAACACAAAAAATACGGTGAACATCGGTTTCCGAATGCTCACCGTATTTTTTGTTTTATATATTCATTTACTGAAATATCTGACCATGCCGACATAAATTGCCCATGCTGTGCGGCGTTGATATTTCTCATCGGACAACATCTGCGCTTCCTCCTTGTTTGACAGAAAACCGCACTCAATCAAAACAGACGGAATTGTGTTTCCTTTCAACACAAATATGTTTCCTCCGGTTTTTGCCGAACGCCGGTTTTCCCTGTCAAGCGTTTCACGAAGAGCACCCTGCATTTCCTCACCGAGAATCTTGCTGTCCTCCGAGCCTTCCGAATAGAAAACCTGCGCCCCCTTATATTGCGTCTGACCAAACTTATTCATGTGAATGCTGATAAACATATCCGCATCATAGTCTTCTATGTCCTTTTTTCTTTCCTTAAGATCCGACGACTTCTGTGAAACGCCCCTGCCGCGGTTCGGGTCGGCAGTGTTCACATCGTCCGTACGGGTCAGAACCGCAATTCCGCCGCTTTCTTCAATATACTTTTGCAGCATAAATGAAATTTTCAGATTCAAATCCTTTTCCACCGCACCGTTTGCCGATGCGCCCGCATCAATCCCGCCGTGTCCCGGGTCAATCACAATAACCTTGCCCGACATCGGGACTGCAAAGGTCTCAACGGTGTTTGCGCTTTCGTTTTTTGCTCCGCTTCCGCAAAGAACTATCACAGCCGCAGCCACAGCTGAAAAAAGAATCTTCCGAATGTTTCCGCGGTGCAAATTCAGCGCGGCAAAAACAATCTTTTTCTTTGATACCCCTGAGTGTGTCCTACAGAATTTACCGTCAACCCTTTTCATACTCTGCCCCCTTTATTTCAATTCTATGAATCTTAAAACGATATATATTCCTTCTGTTTAATCTGCCTGTTTATACGGAATTTAAAAAATGAGCGTCATTACAGACGCTCATTTCACGGACAGCCATTTTTCAAATAAAACGCTCACATGCGGCAATAATCTCCTCATAGCACCTTTCCGTCTCACACATCAGCTTCTTTGCTCCGTCAATATTCTTGCCGCGAAGCTGCTCTGCGAGCTGTGCGCCAAGCTCCGCAAGCCTGTCAAATCCAATATTTGCGCAAACGCCCTTTAATGTATGCGCTGCCATGAATGCAGATTCGCAGTCATCTGCCGCAAGAGCACGTTTAAGACGTGAAAAGGTGTCATCTGCGGCAAACTTCTTCACAACCGTTCTGACAAGCTCCTCACTGCCAAGCCGCCCGATTGTCTCCCCGGCACTTCCTCCCGCCGCGGCATAGATTTCATTCAACATTATTCGCCCTCCCTTTTGTCTGCGCACCGCTCAGAATCATCAGTGCAAGCTTTTCCGCACTGAACGGCTTTGAGATGAACGCATTCATTCCGGCTTCCATGCATAGCTCCGCGTCCTCATCAAACACATTTGCGCTCAGTGCAATAACCGCAACCTCTCCCGAACCCTTCTTCAGGCTTTTTCTGATATTTCCCGCAGCCTCGACTCCGTCCATACCCGGCATTATAATATCCATAAGTATTGCATCAATTAAGCCGTCTTCCGAGTTTTCCCATATCTTCACCGCTTCTGCACCGTCAGAGGCACAAAGGACATTCGCGCCCATATCCTCAAGCATAACACGGACTATCTCCAGATTCAGCTCATTATCCTCCGCCGCCAGCACCGTCAATCCTTCAAGAGGTCTGTCTTTCAATGCTTCGGCATTTTTCATGTCTGTTCCGCACGATGTTAAATCCACCTCAAAAGGTATCTCAACAATAAAGCATGTTCCCTTATTCTTTTTGCTCATCACCTTCACTGTTCCGCCCATTTTTTCGGTCAGCATTCTGACAATCGGCAGACCAAGACCGATTCCGGAAAACGCGTCAGCATTCTCAGGATTTTCCTGCGTAAAGGGTTCAAACATATGCTTTTGAAATTCTTCGCTCATTCCGATTCCGGTGTCACGGCAAATGAATCTGACAAGAGCCTTGCCGTCGTTCAGAGGCTGACCTCCGCACAAAAGCTCAACGCTCCCGCCGCTCGGAGTGTATTTAACCGCGTTTGTCAGTATGTTCATTAAAATCTGTCTCAAATGCAGCTGGCTTCCAATCAGTCCGACCTTCCACACATCTCCGCACACAAAAGAAACCCCTTTTTCTTCTGCCTGAATTTCTATTATTTCTTTGAGGTCACTCACCGTCTCTCCAAGTCTGAACGCCTTTCTTTCAAGCTCTAAGCCCCCTTGGACGGCTCTGTTCACCATAAGCACATCATTAACCAGTTCAAGCAAATATGCCGCAGCCGTTTTGACCTTGTCGCGGCAATACTTTTGTTTTTCTCCGTCGCCCGAAAACCTTTCTCCCAAATCTGCCATGCCCACAATCACACTAATCGGTGTTCTTATATCGTGGCTCATTCTCCGCAAAAAATCCGTCTTGGCATTGTTTGCAAGCCTTGCCGCCTCCATGGCATCGACAAGGCTTTCCCGATCTTCAATTTCTTTCTTTTTCTGTTCATCAATATTTCTTGAAACAAGTATAAATGATGATATTTGGTCATCAGCATTCCATTCATTGGCAATTATAATATTTCTGAACCAGACACCGCTTTTGTCCTGAATCACAAATTCCGCGTGTTCTCTGTCCGCCAGCAGTCTGCCAATCACATTCGGGTCTGTCAGCTCCCGATATACCGAACTGTATTGTTCAACAACATATTTTCCGACACATTCAAAAAACTCTGCCGCAGAACCCGTCTGTTTTCCGAGTTCCCTGATGTGCGGCGGTGCATTGATTATGCTGTATTCATTCCTCTCAACGTTGACAAGAATGCTGAGAGAAAAAATTTTGCTTATTGATTGTATTATTCTGAGATTGGCATTCTTTTCAAGAATATGACTTTTTTCCATTCGGTATTTCATTATATAAACAAGCATAACAAGAATTATGTATGCGCCGGCAAGCAAAAGACTCACTGCCAGACACGATTTCACATAAAATTCCGTTGGCTGAAAAGCATACAGTTCATAGTCCATGCAGCTTTCCTTTGCCCCGAGATAAAGACCGTCAAAAATGCTCAGAAGGCTCGGTTTTTCAGTGAGTTCAAGTCTCTTTGCGGCAGCTTCAAGCTCCGACGGCACTTCGCCGTCACTGTTCGTTCCGCGAACAACGCCGTCTCTCACAACAAAAACAATTCCGCCGTGATTGGTTTGGCAGGCTGACAGCAGTTCTTCATACAGTTCACCGTTAATCTCCGTCCGCCCCGTGTTCCCCGTGAGACGGTCATATTTCAGGCACTGCTGCCTGAGCTGAGTAAGCATGTCTCTTAAATCCGATTCAGCCTCCCGCCGCAGTGCAGAACCGCTTATTCAAAACACCGCCGCAATGAACACTATCCCGAAAACAATCAATGTTTTAAAAAGACTTCCACCTGCATTTTCTGCCGAATCTCCCGTCTTCCACATACCGTCTCACCTCCGATTTTCTTGTCCTAATGCGTTCTGAGCTGTTTTCCGAGACTGTTCCGAACATTTTCAAGGCAGGTCAAAAGAATCGGATTGAACGCACCGCATTCACCCGAGCATATCATTCTGATTGCTTCATCATGAGGAATTGCCTTCTTATAAACCCTGTCACTCACAAGCGCGTCATAGACATCGGCAATTGAAACAATCTGTGCACTTATCGGTATATCGTCCCCCGAAATTCCGTCAGGGTATCCGCCGCCGTCATACCTTTCATGATGCCACGTGCAAACCTCCGCCGCAATTCTGATTATCTTTTCGCTGCTGTATTCGGGAATTGATTTAAGAATTGCTTCACCGTTCGTTGTGTGCGTCTTCATAATTTCAAATTCTTCTTTTGTCAGCTTTCCGGGCTTATTCAGTATTTTCTCATCAATTGAAATCTTTCCGACATCATGCAGCGATGACGCAACCGTAATTAAGTTCTTTTCCTCCCACGTTATTTTATATTTATTTGTTATTCTCATCAGCTCATCAAGAATTATTTTTGTAACGTGCTGAATGTTAATCACATGACTTCCGCTGTCAGCATTTCTGAACTCAACAATTCTGCTCAGAATGTCAACCATAACGCGGTTGTTCCGTTCGCGTTCGTAAATCTGCCTTGATATAAGTGCCGTCATACGTCTCTGTCTCATATTCACTTTAATGATATTGAACACCCGTTTCCTGACAACTTCAACATCAAACGGACGGCTTATATAATCCGACGCCCCCATTTCATACGCACGTTTTATCATGCTTCCTGTCTTTTCGCATGAAATAAGAACAACGGGAATGTTTTCGATTAAACCGTTTTCGTTCATATACTGAAGCACCTCAAAGCCGTCCGTTTCAGGCATGATTATGTCCAGAAGCACCAGCGAAATTCCCGTTCCGTATTGCTGAAGCTTATCAACACAGTCCTTGCCGCCGTTCGCCGTGATAATGCTGAATTCCTCCTTGAGCATGTTGGCAAGAATTGACCTGTTAATCTCGGAATCGTCAACAATCAGCACCTTTTGTTTCACAGCTTTTTCAGCACCGTCACACTCCTTCAGGGCGTCTTCCTCCGTCACAGACATATTTTTCCTGCTCTTTTCAATATACATAAGCCTGTCAGCTCTGTTTGCAGCCTCATATACCGCCTCGTCCCTTGCGATTGTTCCGCCGAGACTGATCGAAATCTTGATGTCCGAAATTTCCTCAAATGTCATTGAATCAACAGACCGCCGAATCCGTTCAAGCTTCTCCTTCAGCTCTTCTCCGCGCGTCACTCCGGGCATGATAAGCAAAAACTCATCACCGCCGTATTTCACCATCACATCAATCGCTTCAAGAGATGAACGCACCGTCTCCGCAATCCTCCCGAGAACCTCATCGCCTGCCGAATGCCCGTAAATATCGTTGCAAAGCTTGAAATCATCAATGTCAACCATCGCAACGCCTGCGACAGCAATATTTTTCAGCTTCAGTTTTTCTTCATAGTATTTTCTGTTGTATGCCTTTGTCAGCACGTCACGGTAGGACTCTTTTTTGTAACGCTTAATTCTTCTGCTGTATTTATTGACAATGTCGCTCACATCTGACGCAATCATTGCAATTATCCTGTTTCCCTCTCCGACATATGCAAACGAAAGCTTCTTATATACCTCGCCTCCGTTCGGAGAATATACGGTTGCATAGCTCGAATAGCTCTGTTGGTTTTTCAGCCGTTCAACAACAAAACTCAGCTTCGTTTCGTTCTCAACACGTTCCGTCTCTTCCTCCGCCACATATTTCTTTATATACTCCGAGACGGTTTCGGCATAATCCGCCTTATACTCCCCGTCTTTATTGCGAATCATACACATTCCGTCTTGGGTATCAATATATACAACCCCGTCAAAAGCATTTGAAATTGCTTTTCCGAGTGCAGTTTCAAAAATCTCCTCATGCGTATTTCTGTATGAAATAATAATTTCGGAATCGTCGGTTTTTTGCATTATAACCTCATATCGGTATATTCCCAGCTTTTTAAAGCCGACCCTGAACTCAAAGCTGCGGCAGTCCTCATCACTGCTGCGGAACTTCATCAGTGCGTCAAGGCTGAAATTCTTTTCAGCCGTTTCCTCATCAGGCTCATACATATGAGTTCCTTTGTGAAGAGCCTCAAGTTCTTCGCGGCTGTACCATTTATTCTCGCGTTCGGGGAACTGCTTGTCATAGCACACATAAAACTGCTGTTTTTCAAAATCATATTTCAAAATTGCGTCACAATAGTGTTTCAAAATGCCGCTCATTTCTTTTTCATTCATTTTGTATCGCCTCATGTCCTCAAAAATTTTCAGGTTAACGATTGCCTTCATCATATCATATTTTTGCGAATAAATCAATAGACAATACTTGTAACTCAACAATATTTATTCCTCAAGCTCCGCATATGCAAAAAAAGCATACGAAAACGTGCATGCCGCACACCGTTACGGAGACCCGAGAAGCTCTGCATTAATTCTTTCTGCGCAGTCTTCTGATTTTGTCAAGCGTCAGAATCAGCGGACGGACAAAAACCCGTGCATAGTTCATCGGCGTATCCATGTCCCAGTATTTGAGCATTTCCGCCGTTTCAAAAGCAAACCTGAAATTGTCGCGGTATTTTTTCAGCAGGGATAATCCGCGCCCCGTGAGTCCGTCATCTGATTGGTTATATTCATATAATATATCGGTTATAAACTGCACGTTCTCTGCTTTTGTGAAAGCTGAGAGCGAAAAGACAGCGTCCTCCGCAGTTGACATATCCGTTCTGAACACAGTATCTTTTATTATACTCCGCCGAAACATTGACATACACACGCTGTTAAGATAAATTCCCTTGAAAAACAGCGGATATATTTTTTTCGGAAATTCCTTTTTTTCAATAAACTCACGGCAGCTGACCTGAACATTCGGCACGGTCACAGAGCTGTCGGAATACACACACTCATATCTGAACCGCACAATGTCCGCGTCATTTTCCTCCTGAGCCGAAACAAGCCGCCGAACCGCACCGTCCTTCAGGCAGTCGTCCGAGTCAAGGAACAAAACAAATTCCCCGTGCGCGCACGAAAGCCCTGCATTTCTCGCGCCTGCCGCGCCCGAATTTTCTATGCTCACGACAGTGATTCTGTCCGAATACTTCAAAAGCTCCCCGAGAGTGTTGTCGTCTGAGCCGTCATTCACAGCTATTATTTCAAGCTCCGCTCCCTTTTGTCCGAGGAGAGAATCAATGCATCTTCCGATATATTTTTCGCAGTTATACGCCGGAATAATAACTGATATTTTCTTCTTCATCTTTCTCAACCTTCTTTGCAGCTTCGTGACCGTTTATGAAATCATTTGAAACAATTCTGCGCCCGATCTCCCTGTCGGCAGATGACAAATCCGCATCGCGCTGCTCGTCAACGCCCTGCGTTGCGGATTTCATAAACATGATTTTCACGGTGAGAAGAATCAGCTTGACATCAAGCAAAAGCGAATATGTCGTGCCGTATGTGATGTCCATGAGAATCTTGTCCGACACACGGGTGTTATATTTTCCGTAAACCTGCGCATACCCCGTGAGTCCCGCTTTGAGACAGTATCGCATGTCATAGCTTGCGATTGTCTTTGAATATTCATCGGCAAAAACCGGTCTTTCGGGTCTCGGTCCCACAACAGACATCGCGCCTGACAAAATATTGTATATCTGCGGCAGCTCGTCCAGCCGAAGTGCACGCAGAACCCTTCCGACACGGGTTATCCGCGGATCGTTTTCGGTCGCGAGACGTGCTCCGTGTTTTTCGGCGTCAACATACATTGTCCGCAATTTATAGACATTAAACACCTTTTTATGCTTTGTGTATCTTTCCTGCTTATAGAACACCGGTCCTTCCGAATCCAGCTTTATGCAACCCGCGCAGATTAAAATTACGGGCAGTGTGGCAACGCTTGCAAAAAGCGCAAACACAATGTCAAAGCTTCTTTTGACCAGCTCCTGAAATCTTGTCAGCCGAATCCCCTTTTTAACTATAACAGGAGTGTCATCCATCTGATAGATTTTGCCCTTCAGCGTTGTCACGCCGTCAGCATCTGCAAGGATATTTGCCTCTTTTCCCATAACGAGTGCCTTATACAGAATTTTTTCGGCAACCTTGTTTGATATCTGATGAGATATGAAAACCGAATCAAAATCCCTGAGCTTATCATTAAGCAGGCTCTCAATTTCACATTCATTATTCTCATCAAGCATATGATACCACGAACGGTTTTCTTCATTTGAAGCATATTTAAGCTTTCGTGCAAGCCTGCTTGTGTTTTTCATGTTTTCAATTATCAGCAGCGAACGCTTTGTGCCAAACTTTTTCTTGGCAAACGCAACCGCTCCTCTCCACACCAGCGCAAAAGGAAGCAAAACCGCAAGCAGATAAATCCAGAACATAATCGGCTGCTGTTCACAGCGTATAATCCGGCTCAGCACATATACGGCAGCATATGCGGTTATCACTGCAATGCCTGTTGAAATCAAAGCGTTATAGACATTCTCAGCTTTCAGGGAATACAAATCAAGCATAACATAATTGAAAACAACAGCCGCCGAAAAAGCTGCGGCATATCCCATTTCCGTCACACCAGTGCCATTGCCGCGTCCGCTCATGACGAACGCCGCCGCAACGCTCAGAAAAACAGTGATCAAGTCTCCGATAACCGACAAAAATCTGATTGTTCTGCTTTTGCTTGTTATGTTCATGGCTCTCTCCTCCTGCCTTGACTCTCTTCAATCCGCGTTCAAGAAAAAGCTGCCCCAAATTGTTCCGGGGGCAGCTTTGCCTGTCTTAATACAGCTTCTGACTGTCATAGTCATCAACTTTATTTCTGATGTTCTCCTGTCTCTTTGAAAAGCTGACATATCCGTTTTCGTCATATGCGCTTGTTGCTTTGAGACATACCTCATATGCCCAATGCTTCGGAGACATATCAATAAAGTAATAATCCTCTGCGATAACCTCATACTCTTTTCCGTTCTCATCAAGAGCAGTCAGCCCCATTTCGCCGCGCCCGATTATGTTATTGAAAAGCTGGCAAAATTCCGCTCTTGTCATAATTTCATCGGGGGCAAAGCTGTCATCGCTCACACCGTTCATATATCCGTAGGCACATACCTTTTTAATGTCTTCCTCATATTCGCTGTCTGCAACATCGTTGAACGAAACCGCCTTTGTCTTGCTGAGTTTCAGGGCACGCGACACAAGCTTTGCAACCAAACCGCGGCTCACATCGCCGAGTCTGATGGTTCCTTCCGAATCAAGTCCTCCGACAGCACACTGATAAGCAAGACCTCTTGCAAACCACTCATTGCGGTATGGCTCAACGGAAGGAGTCACATTAAGCGACATATTTTTTGTGTATCCCTCACGGTCAAGCAAACGCGAGAGCATTGCCGAAACCTGCTCAACTGTCACGCTGTCGTCCATGCCCATGCGGACATACGCTGCCAGCTTAACATTGCCTTCATCGTCTGTTTCCTTTTCCACAATCGGCTCATATCCGAATATATAAGCAAAGGTTGCACCGTTCAGATTGATTGAAGTGTCCTCTGTGACTTCATCTTCCTCCTTGGGATCCTGACCGTTTTCATTGTCCTTGCCGTCTTCAGGCTCATCATCATATGCCTCATCGGGAATATCCTTCGGATTCTCGGGAATGACAATATTGATAATATCCTTTGTCTCCAGATCCAGAATACGTCCGTCAATGTGCCAGCCATCGTCCTCACACTTGAATACATACCAGTCAATTGAATAGTATTTTGAATTAAGCATTGACCACGGAATGACCTCACCCTTATCTGAGCGGATATAGCCCTTATACATCAGCTGTCCGCGTGCGGCATTAAATGCCTCATCATCTGAGGGCGGATTTTTGACCTCGGCAAGAATGTTCTCCTCGGTTATTCCGTTTCCCGTTGCAATCGCATAATTCTTGTTCCTTCTCGGATTCGTGAGATCCGCAAGTGCAACGATGCCTGTGAACTCGGTTGTCGGATGTCCCGAAATGCTGCCGTTTTTGTCCATCTGAAGTCCGTCAAGCTGAAGATAGAACGCAGCCTTTCCTCTCGGTATGCTTCCAGTCTCGTCTTTTTTGTCATTTCTGCCGCGGCTTGCCGAAAAACCAAAAAGCGTTTCACCGTTTATGCTCTCGGGAACGCTTTCTTCTCCATCACCTGCAAACACCGCAATTCCGCTGAACATAACTGCTGCTGCAAGCAGGAGAGCCGTCAACTTTCTCATAAAGAGACCTCCCTTAAAATTTGCAGCCAGACAATCATAGAAAATCCTTAGATTCACGGCTTTGCGTCCCACCTTTTCAAGTGGTTTGCCCATATATTAAATTTTCTCATTCATTATACTCAACATCTTGTGTTTTGTCAATAGTTTTTTCTCGATTTTTTGCGAAAAAATGCACAAATTCACTCAGGCTTCGGCAAATGTTTTTTTCTTTTTCCAACATACAGCTCAATTACCTTTATTTTCGCCCAAACCGGCAAATATGCCAGTGCGGTCATAATGACCGAGTGTTTCAAGGAGCAATCATACACCGCCGCCGTGCGGAAATAGCCTGTGACCTCCCTGTCTGCAAGCACTCTTTTCGCTATTTCCTTTTTTTCTGCTGAAAAGCAGTATTCCGCAATGACCTCAGCCGCAGCACATTTTACTGACGGAATCACCTCTGCACAGCTTTCCTCAATTCCGCGGTGAAAAAGGCAGCATATTTTCTCCAGGCGTTCCTCTTTTCCGCTCAAACAATGCCCCGCCTCCGCTATATAATAGTTATATAACGGCTTGCCGATAAAGGTTATTCTGCGAATGCAGGACAGCATTCTGATATTCACCAGAAAATCCTCGCTGAACACCTCACGCGTGTCATCAAAGCATAGTCTGTTTTTCTCCCAGAAGTCCTTTCTTATCAGCTTATTGCACACCTCGTTTGTATGGTATAAACCGCGGAAATATGTTTTTGCATATTCCTCTCTGTCCTTGACGGTTACGGTTTCATCCAAAGCCACCGTTCTCGGCACAACCCTTCCGCCGAAAATGTCGTTTATGCCGCATTGAACCACCTCTGCGCCGTTCTCTCTCATTGCACGCTCCATACATTCGAGCATATCGCGGCAAATTGTGTCGTCAGCGTCAACGAAAGCCAGGCACTCCCCCCGCGCCGCAGAAACTCCGTTATTCCTTGCCAAGCCCTGCCCCCGATTCTGCTGCTTTATATATTTAATCCTTGAATCGTTAAATTCTCTGACCGCCTTTTCGGTTCCGTCCTGCGAGCCGTCATCAACAACTATGATTTCCAGATCGGTGAAGGTTTGCGCCGCTACAGAATCAAGACACCTCTTTATGACCTTTTCACCGTTATATACGGGAATTATAACCGAAATCATTTTTCAATCCCCTCAATCCATTTTTCAAGTGCGCTTATGTGCCTGTGTGCCGCCTGCACGGTGTCATTTTTCAATCCGGCAGGCGAGCCAGGATTTTTAATAAAGCTGAATATTTCATCGGCAGCCTCATCGCGGTTTAAGTATTTGAAGCCGAACACGTCCGCCAAATCACGGAGCTTGTGCGTGTCCGACATTGCAATCAGGGGGATTTCTTCAAGCAGTGCAAGCACCGCGCTGTGAAATCTGGAGCATATGAACATTCTGCACTGCGCCATGGCACTCAAAAAACCGTCAATATCCGAATTATACGTCACAATCTCCGCCTTGTCTCCGTGCTTCATCAAGCAGCGTATGCTTCCGCACGCAGACACATCATTTTCAAATCCGTTATTAAATGCAAACAAAAGCACCCTTCCGCCGTATGTCTCCGCAAACAAATCCGCCGCTTCGGCAAGCTTTTTGTAGTATGAATAGTTTACATCGTTATAAACCCTTCTCACGGGGGCAATTCCCAGACAATCGCCGAATCTTTTCGGTGCTTTCTGATTAAACACAATATCGGGATAGAAATATACCGCTTCCTTCTTTGTCCGCTCCTTTATGAAATCGTATGAATACCTGTCCCTGCATGAAATATGCTCATATGGCATCAGCGCGTTCCTCGTAAACATTGCCGACAGCCGCCCGTTCACAGGTTCAATCGAGCAGTCCGCAACCGCGCTGTGTTCATATTTCGGCGTAGGCTTCGACAGTATTTTTGAAACCTTTGAAATCCTGCTGTTAAACAAAAATCCTGTCCCGATCACATTTATCATTATCTTTCCCGTTGTGCCGTGAACAACATTCGGTTCGCTCTCAAGATGTGCCATCATTTCCCTCTGCGGCGGCTTAACATAAAAAGTGTGTTCGGGGAATGCACGGACAATCAGCCGCTGCATAATGTCATCGCCAATGTTTTTATCATAATATCCGTTCAGCTGTATTTCCATTTTTCCTATCTCCCCCTCCGCATTTCAACGGCAAAATTCAAAAGCTTGATGAACAATGCAAGCTGCATATATTTTTTCCTTTTGGTCAATCTTCCGATTATTTTGATATATAAAGGCAGTCTGCGGTTTTCCGCATTGCAGAACGCCTTGTTAACATCATCTGACGTCAGATACATTATCATGCCCGACAGCTTTTCCAGAAAAGTCCTTGAATTTTCCTTTGAAAACTCGTTTTTCAATGCCGCAGCAGATGTATATAATATATAGTCCTCAATCTGTTCTCCGAAGCCTTCTGACGCTTTCACGCCCTTCAGCGTTCTGTATACACATCTGTTGCTTCCGAAAAACCACTTTTTATATGACATTGTCATGGAACGCTTAGACACCACATAATGATACAGAAACTCATCCTTTAAAATTACGACCTTTTTTGACCTCAGCAGTGACGGATAAACCGCCGCTACGTCTTCACCCATAACCGTGCCGTTATCAACATTGAAATAGCACTGTATTATATTGCGCCTGAATATTTTGTTCCACAGCGGCGGAGTGACTCCAAATTCAAAGAACCCGTTTGACGACAGCATATCGCGGTAGATTTCGTTCTCCATTCTTTTTTTGTCAAAAACCCCAAAGCTTTTTGCTCCCTGATGGCATTCCGTCCGCTCACCGATATGATGAACCGCACCGCAGACAACCATATCCGCATCGTTGTCCCGTGCCGCACCGCACAGCTTTTCAAACATATGCTCATCAATATAATCATCACTGTCAACAAAGCCGACATATTCACCGCAGCAGGCATTGAGAGCCGTTTTTCTTGCAGCCGCAAGTCCTTGGTTTGTCTTGTGAATCACCTTAATCCGACTGTCCTTCAGTCTGTATCTGTCGCAAATCTCACCGCTCCTGTCACAGCTCCCGTCATCAACCACAATCACCTCAAAGTCTCCGAAGGTCTGCTTCAGAATGCTATCCAGACATCTTTTAATGCTGTACTGCTCATTATAGACAGAAACCAATATACTCAAATACATTACCATGCACCCTTTAAATTCTACTTATTATCCCTTCAAGCCGACCGCGTGTGACTCCGTTCAGCAGCTCCTTGCAGCCGCGGAACTCCTCGGTTTTTCTGAAAAACGCATACATCACGGCGTTCGGAAGCAGCACTGACACCGCAAGCCCTGTTATTATTTTTGCCAAGCCGCCCAAAGGCACAAGGCTCATTATCGCAGCAACCGCCGTGCAGCTGAGAACCGACGCGCCCGTATATTTTAACAGCAGCAGCACATAGCCCTTTGCATAATCCTTTGTGAACACAGTTGTGAACAGATTATGCAAAATCCACGGCACTCCCACAAAAACAATGGAAATGACCGTTGACAGTATCACGCCGTAAAGTCCCCAAAAATTCACCGTAAGCAGGTTCAGGGCAAGATTTGTCAGAGCTGTGACAATTGTTCTGAAACGGTCGGTGTGCCAGATTCCGGCGGAATCCTTGTATAGGTTAAACAGCTGATTGATTTCAAAAACATAAAAATATATCACAAGGCACACAACCGCGCTGTATTCCATCAGATTTTCCTCACCCGTCCACATGCGCATAAACGGCTGATACACCGCAAGGAAAGCAGCCGAACAAATGCAGCATATCCATGAAATTATCAGCGTGAATTTTTTCAAATCGCCAAAGTTTTTTTCCTTTTTTTCGGTTATCAGGCTGTTGCCTATGCCCGCTCTGCATGACGTGAATATTACGGTTATCATTCCGACAACCGCCATCATTATGAAATAGTAGTTCTGATAAACCGCCAGAACGCCCAAGCCCAGAAATGCCGAAATCACAATTGTGTCCGCTGAATTGACTATCACCGAACCGATCCTTGATGTGAACAAATCCTTCACCCTGCCGTTGATTTCTCTCGTTTTTTCCTTTGACAGCGTGCCGTGAGGATTATATTTCGGATACAGCCTTTCGGAGCGAACCGCCGTCAGAATATTAATCGCAAGCTGAGCCGCCGCAATGGCTGCCACATACAGATAATAATTTTTGAAGGCAATCAGCAGCACAATCTGAACCGCATAAAGCACAGCACTGACCGCAAGATTAACATTATTGATTACGTCCTCTCTCTGGTGAGCCGACAAAATGCTGTTTTTATATGCAAACAGCCAATAACTGAGCACCGTTGCCGCCAAATTTAAAATGTAAATTATATAAATGTTAATATCGCCCGGCACCGTGTCAACCTTAATCAGCTTGTCAATGACAGGCAGAACCGAAAGTCCGAGAACCAAAACCGCAAATCCTATGATTCGGTAGTATCTGCGGTACAGTGCCATCAGCGCATTAATTTCCTCAGTGCTGTCCTCGGCAATCGGGCGGTACATGCTGTATACCATTGCAGAGCCGACCCCCAGCTCTGCAAGATTCAGCACCTGCAATATTGATGCGAATAAGCTGTTCAGTCCGAGATATTCGATTCCGAGCACATAAAGCATAACCGTGCGCATGACAAACGGCATTAATATTTTGTATGCATTCAGCGCAATCCCCGAAGCAATGTTTCGGCGGCTGTTTTCAAGTCTGTTAATTTTCATGATTGTTCTTTTTCCCATCGTTAAATTTTATCCTTGCCAGCACGAGACTGATTGGAATATACGCCCTTTTAAGCATGACCGCCGCACGGAATTTTCTTTTCAGCGACAGCCTGTAGCAAATTCTTGATGTCATATGCTCAATTTCTCCGGGCAAAACGCATTCTGCCGCACGGCTCACCTCAGCGGTATCAAACATTCTTTCAGCCTCAGCCGCGGCTTCTCCGTCTGACAAGCCGCAGCCGAAAAATGTGAAGCAGTTATATTCCTGCAAAAAGCAGTTAATATATCTTTTCGACATATATTTCATTTGCTGCGCGTCCTTCCCCCATTTTTCAATCAGGGCTTCGGTTCTTTTCAGCACCGAAAGCTCATTTTCAAATCTCCCGGGGTTATACGTTCCCATCACCGAACGCGGTCGGCATTTATAGGTGTAGAAGGTCTTTTGAATGAAGCATACCTTTCGGAATCCCCTTTCAAAAACAGCCAGATTAAACATCGCGTCCTCTGCCGTCATTCTGTCCTCAAACCGCAGACCATCAATTGACGACCTTCTGAAAATCCTTGACCACACACAGTATGGCACCGTTTCCGAATATTCTGTGAATCGCTTTTTGATTTCATCATATGTATACACTCCGTCAAAGCCCGGCAGGCAGATTTCATCATGTATCACATTTCCTTCTTTGTTGAGCTGAATTGTTCTGTAGCCGAACACAACCATATCGCAATCATGCTCTGAGGCAGCTTTTATGCAGCTCTCAAGCACGTCCTTTTCAATCGTGTCGTCCGCGTCCATGAAATAAATATAATCACCGCAAGCCGTCTCCAAGCCGACATTCCGTGCCGCTCCCGGTCCGAGTCTCCCGGGCAGCGGAATGAGCCTGACCCTGCTGTCCGTCACGGCATATTTTTTGCAGATTTCCGCTGTTTTATCCTCAGACGGACTGACGCACAGAATCAGCTCAAAATCCGTATGAGTTTGCGCAAGCACACTTTCGATCGCGTCCTTCACATATGCTTCAACATTATATACAGGCATAATTACACTAACCGTCATGACTTCCCCCCGATATGAGCCGTGTTTCGGCACGCTCATAATTCCTTTCTTCCCGCAGCGAGCAGGCATTTTTATTTGTGAGTGCTTCCCTTGTCCGAAACCTTGACCGCAGGCACACCCGCAATTGTTATGTTCGGCTCCGCAAAGGACTTTGTGACCACCGCATTTGCACCGATTCTCACATTATCCTCAATGACCGCGCCCGTGAGTATTTTGACGCCGGGCGCGATATATGCATTATCTCCGATTTTGCAGTCCTGAGCAATGTTCACTCCGTTATACAAATGGCAGTTTTTCCCGATTCGCGCAGTGTTATTCACAATAATTGTTCCCGTATGAAACAGAGTCAGCCCCTTGTCAAAGGTGTTCGGAGGAATCAGAATCCCCCATTTAACAGACTGTCTGTGGTGTACCAATTTCCAATATGCATATGCCGCTTTGTCAAATACGCTTTTTCGCGGCTTGTTCATGAAAAATTCAAGCTTTCTCAAGGCAATCAGATATTTTTGGCACTCGTCCCCGAATATTCTCGGCTTGTTCCGCGTTTTCACAAGCTTCATATCTTCTCTGATATATTCCTCCAGGTCTTTTCTTGTCCTTATCATACGCCAAACTCCTTATAATTATAATAGTGCTTTCACAGGCTTGATTTTGCGCAGCACGCAGCTTGAAAAAGCAGACAGTGCCAGAACTGCCGCAAAAGTCAGCGGAACGGATATATACAGCGGATATTCCGCCGCGGCTGTGCCGAACACCCTGTTTATGATGTGTATATAAAAGCAGTGAATCACATATATTCCGAATGCATTTTCGGCAATAAAATCAATTATTTTGTTTTCCGTGTTCACATTCATTAGAAGAGCCGCGAGTGCCGTGCTCATGACAGCGGCGAACGGCGACGAATATTCCAGCCATGCCGCGGCAGAATCAAACTCCCCGAATGCCGCCGAAACGGCAAGCATTGCAGCAAGGGGCAAAATCACGCACAGACACAGAACGCCCCTGTCCGCTTCGGGCTTGCGGCGGAACAAATAATCTCCCATGAGGACATAAAACACAGAAGCCGCACCGCACGGCAAATAAAACCCGATTATTTTTCCAAATTGCCTGTTCAGTGACGCTATGACAAAATTAAACACGAACAGAACTGCCAGTATATATAAATGCGTTTTTCTATCACAGCAATTTACAAACGTGCTCAAGGCAGGCATCACCAGATACACTCCGATGAGCATATAAAGATACCACATGACGTCCCACGTCTGCCCCGATAACACCGCAAGAACGGAACTGCTCAGCATTGCAGGCGAAAAACCGTATGTCACTGCAAACTCCGTCAGACACATTATAAACCCGAAAACAAGCAGCACCGCAGCAATTCTGAGAGTTCTTTTCAGTGTCTTTTCAATGCTTTCTCTGCGGTGAAGCAAAAGCGCACCTGTTATCATGAGAAACAGCGGAACTCCGCAGTTCATTGCCCCGTGAATGAATGCAGTGATGATTTTTTCGCTTTCGCGCAGACCGCCGCGGCTTAAATCGGGCAGACAATGAATCAGCACCACCATCATGATTGCAGCCGCTCTCATCAGCACAATTGAATTTATCCTTTTTTCCATATCAAGCACCCTTATCTTTTCAATGCGTCTCTGACCGCCTCGCTGAATCTGTCATCATCTTTGATTATATCCTCCAGCATTTTTTCACACTGTGCATTGAAAGCTTCAGTGTCAAAAGTCTTGTAGTATTGATAAATCTTCTCCGCTGCCTGTCCGTCATTCTCGCCTATGCTGATTCCCAAGCCGTTCTCCCGAACCAGCTTCCCCGAAAATGTATCCGAATTTGCATACATAGGCTTTTTATGAATCAAACCATCATAAAACTTGTTTGCAACGGCAGGATAGTTAACGAATGAATACGGATAGTTATAGCACATAATATCAAACGTTTCGATGATACTGTCCTTATCTTTCTCGTCATACCCTCCGCAGAAGGTCACATTGGAATATTTTTCTGCATATTCACGGAATCGGTCTATGTTGTCGCCTCCGCCGTACACGCGGAAATCAAACCGCGAATCCCTGCCGAACATATCAATCAGACGGCAAAAATATTCATACTCCCTCAGAACGCCGACAAAGCCGACCGTGATTTTTCCGTCCCCGGTATTGCGGACGCATTTCAGATTTCTGTTTTCATATGACGCCCGTTTCAGATTGTGCGCAAGGATAATCGGTTTTCTGCCGGTGACATATTCACGGAAGCCCGGCGATGAAATGCAGGTTATTATTGAGTTGCCGACAACATGGGAAACATATTTTTTATACGGCGGAAGATATTCATATGACGCGTCGCGGTAGTCAAAAATATATCTGTCTTTATATTGTCTGATTAAATCGGGAAAAATCACAGCCGTTTGCGTTGTCAGCACAACAAGCTTTTCATAGCTGCGTTTTCGGATTATGGCTTTTGCATATCTCCTGAAATTGAGTATCGGCTTGACCTTGGCGGCAATGCTTACAAAATGGTCAACCTTCTCGCCGTATGTGTATATATTTCCGCTGTGCGTGCTTTGCTCCGAATATCTGTTCCAGTTGATAATTTCATATTCAATACCCTCAGCGTCCATTATATCCGTATATCTTCTCACAAACGGAGAACGCTCAATCCAGCCTGCGTATATCAAACCAACCATAAAAGACTACCTTTCTGCTCTGTAATTTTCCTTGTCGCTCAGCCACGCCGCATAGTTAAATTCCTCTTCAAACGGCGCAAAGCCGAAATAATTCCGAATGCTGTAGGATTTTCTCATATCATGGTGAAGCTGAAAATCATATTCATCGCGTTCAGCTTCTCCCGTAAAAATTACCAGTCTCCTGTGTCTCGAATTAATCAGCTTTTCTCTGCCCGTCTCGCTCAATCCGTTATTATCCGTGATGATATACACATTATCCGAATCAAAACGTCCGCGCCGCTCATACCATTTCCGCGCAGCCTCCTCTTCCGTTTTGTAATGTGTGAAATAAAGGTATACATCATCAATTTTCCCGACGGGGTAATCATATCTGTATTCAGGGTCGTCACGGACAAACTCAATTTGCTGCGACAAATAGTGCTCCGGTCTCTGCGCAACCTTTGCCAAGTCCTCGGCATCGCACCACAGATTTATTGTCGGCGACATAAATCTGAGCCCCAGATTGCTGTATATCATACCGCCTATGCAATTGGAGCATAATATCGTCGGCGTTTTTTTGCTGTAGTCATATTCGCTTTTTCTTTTTTCCAGAAACCTTTGTTTTTTGCTCCGAACATGCTTTGAGCTTAAAATTAAGGATTTCAGCCTTCTTTTCACTTCCGTTAAAGTCATTTGCAGCCCCCTATCACGCGGTTAAACTCTGCCGCCGCTTTTTCATTTGTATATTCCGCCGCGGCATTTCTCACCGTGCCGTTCCTGATTATTCTTTCCAATGCCGTCTCCAGTGACTCATTGCTCAAGCCGCACACCTCACCGAGTCCGCCGTCCTCAACCATTTCCCTTGCCGAGGTTGTGTCGGTTGTCAGAATCGGAATACCCGTCACCGCAGCTTCCGAAAAGACCATCGGCGCAGCCTCATTGTATGACGGAACCAGCAGCAAATCCGATGTTCTGAAATATGGATACGGGTTTTTCAGCATACCCAAAAGCAGGATTTCTTTTTCAAGCCCGTGCTTTTGAATCTGCTCCTTCAACACTCCGAGCTGCGGTCCGTCACCCGCAACCCTCCAGACAAATTTAAGTCCTTTATCCTTCAAGCTCCTGAAAATCGGCACCATTCTGACAATTCCCTTTTCCCGGCTGATTCGCGACGCCGAGAAAATGTTAACCGTATTTTCGGTGTAAGGCGGCTCATATTCCTCGGAAAGCAATTCAATTTTTTCGCGGTCACAGCAGTTGGAAACGCACCAAACCTTATCCTCCGCTATTCCCAAAGCTTCAACAAACCGCTTTTTTGTGCTTTCCGACACACATGCAATTCTGTCAAATTTTGAATAATACTCACGGTTATATTTGTTATTTCCTTCATAATTCAAAAAGTCGCAGTGGACAAAGGATATTTTTCTTTCAGCTTTGACGCTGTTTATGACAAATTCATTGCAGCCGCCGTAGAACATTCGGAATGAGCCGTTCTGCATGAACGAAATTGCCGCGTCATATTTGCCGCCTATTTTTTGAAGTCTCGACAAAATCCCGAACGAGACTCCGATGCCGAAAATGCGTGTTAAAACCGCAAATGCCGACCTCCGGACAAAGGCAAATGCGCCCTCCGCCTTTGCCTCATCGTTTGAAATACCCAGGGAACGTGTGAATCTGTTCCCTTCAATAATTTTCACATTTTCAGGAATATCATTCATCAGCTCACCCTTGGCGGCAAACAGATAAAGGGTCACGTCATGTTCATTGTGAATTTCGCGCAGCAGATTCACAAGTGCCTTTTGTATTCCCCCTATATTCATATTATTGTTTGCAATCAATATTTTCATTTCACCTTTAACTCCACAGACACAACCTCGGGCGTGTTGAACACCCTCGGAATTTTCTTTTCTTCGGAAAGACCGCCGCTGATAATCTCGGTTTTTCCGTTTTCCCGATACATTCCCCTGACATATTTATCAGTCCCGAAATGCTCATTCAGAATTTTCTCACGAATTTTCGGAATATTAACCAATCCGCCGTGAAGATGCCCCGAGAGGAACAGGTCATAACCCTCAATTCCGCTCAGAAAATCAAAATACTGTCCGCGATGAATCAGGCATATTGTATATTTTGAAGTGTCAAACGTTTTTCCGAGAGCTGTCAGCTCACTCTTTGCCTTGTCACGGAAATATGTATTCACATCATCAAAATTGTTATCCATATATCCTGCCAGATTAATGCTCTGACCCATTCTTTCAAGAGTGACGCACTCATTATTCAATATTTTAACCTCTGTTTTTTCCAGCTCGGTCTGAATCGCAGGCTTGTCAAAATTATTAATAATCATGTTGCTCTGTTCATGATTGCCGTTGACAAAATAAACCGGTGCAATGTGCAGAAGGTCGTCCATAAGACTGACTGCATTAGTGAAATCGGTGTCACGCATATTCACCAAATCGCCAAGCACGCAAATTATGTCGGGCTTTGCCATTCTCACGGCATACGCGGTCTTTTCACCGTTTTTGCCGTTGTGAAAATCCGAAATGACCGCAATTTTAAATCCGTCAAAGCTCATTGGGAGCTTTTCCGATTCAACGGTGTATTTCTGAAGCCTGACCCTGCTGTTGTCCGCCGCAATGTATGAACACAGTCCGACCGCCGCCGCAAGTGCCGCGCATACCGCAATTATTAAGAATCTCTTTTTATTCATTTTTCATCACGCACTTTTCATCATCATTTTTTCTGTAAACCTTAATCAGCTCATACGTTATCGCAAATAATACAGACAGCATAAGTCCAATCATCATAAAAATCAGTGCATAAACCGACAGACTCTTTGCCGCATAATATTTAACGCCCGTTAAAATGCTGATGTGAGTAATTGCATCGGCGTCATTAAAATCCTCAACCGTAATACTCAGCTTTTTGTATATCTCATTTGTTTTGTTTTGAATATACTCAATGCTCCGTTCAACCTCGCCCGTCAGCTCTTCCTTTTCCGCCATGCCGTCGGTCAGAGCCGGATCCGCAAACTTTGAAATTATCATCCGGCAGTTCTCCGCCGAAAACCTTGCATTATTCGCTGCCGTTTCATTTTTCACATATTCCTGCATCAGACTGTCATATGTCGTGATGACATTGCGCGAGCCTGATGATGAGTCATTATATCTGTAGAAGTCATAAACGGACTGAATGACGTCCCCCGTATCCTTATTGTCGGTTGCGCGCTCATATGCTTTCAGAACATCAATGTTTGCCTTTGCGAAAACGTCCGTTCTTTCTTTTGCTGCCTGTGCACGCTCCCGAAAATTGCTCTCACTCAGCAGATCATCTTCCAGCTTCTGTGTATATTTCTTCAGCAGCAAGTCCCTGTCCTTTGTTATCTGACCGCGGAATATGTCGGCATATACCTTTGACAGCAGGAAATCCTGCAAATGAGTATATTCGTCCTTAATGTCGGAAAAGCTGAGTCCTGTTCTCGACGAGCGGAAGCTTGTGTCCTTTGAATAATAATTTCCGAGAGAGGTTACGGTGGAGTCAATGCGCGTGCTGATTGACTCGGCAATTTCGATATAGTCGGCATTGCCGATTTTGTCGTCAAACGCAAGATCGTTCACCGTCATTTGCCCGATATAATTGCTGACATAAGCCCTGAGGTAGTTTTTCACGATTGAATCCAGAATGTCATGAACCTGCTTCTCGCTCTCTCCGACTCTGCCGGAATATGTGACATAAAATGATGTCGGGTGATATACATATTTCTCTCCCTCTTTAAGCTTTGATTCCTCCATCGTTTTTTCAGACTCGGGTATGATTGCGTTCACCCTGACTCTCGAACGGATTGCGTCAACAGAGCGCGTGAGCGACAAATCCGAGATAACGGCTGAAATGACATCGGGCGAAACAATTTCATATGAGTCAAAGCTTTCGTTTTTCGGATTTCTGCCTTCCTTTATGCAGTCATCGTTATATCTGATTACAACCTGTGCCTCATAGCTCTGACCCCTGTTTGTATACCACACCGACAGTGCAGCGCAGCCGACAACCGCAAGGACAATCAGCAGCTTCCACTTTAATATATATCTAAAAATATCCCATATACTAATTTTCATTTTCGGAATCCTCACTTGTCTCAAGCTTTTCGTTGATTCTTGCGCAAACATATCTCAGCTTTTTCAGATATTTTTCCCTTTTCTTCTGATAGAAAACCATCATCACCAAGGCTAAAACCGCAAGCTCCGCTGTTGTTTTGACGAAATATATCACGGTTGAGACGATTGATTTCGGGTGATAGTAGAACGTAATGTAATTGCTGAACTTTTTATTTGCAAACTCATTATCCGTCTCGATTGCCAGCTCCGAAATCTTTTTCAGCTCATTGCAGACCGTCTCAATCATGTTTTCGGTGTTTTTGTTTATCTCCGCAGGGTTTCCGTCCTCATCGCCAACTGCGGAATACCGTTCAATCAGATATTGATACCTGTCCTTTTCCTTTTTGATATTAAGTGCACTCTGGCTGTCCTTATACGAATCGTTTATCAGCAAATCCAAGCCTGTTTTTGTTCTGCCCATATAAAATTCGTCCGACTTGTCAACCACCGGAATGAACACAACACTCAGCATACGCGGTTCGTAAAACTCCAATGTTTCCTTGTTCACAAGAGAGCTGCTGTTTGTTGTTTTATACTGCATTTCGGTTTTGTTGTTCAGATAATTCGTCTTGTTGATATATTCATTCCTGTTTCTTGTCACTCCGTTTTGTATGATATACGAATTGAGCTTTTCCAGATCAACGCTTTTAATGTTGTTGAGAAGAGTTATCAGATTTGCAAATGTATATCCCGTCTTTTCCGATCTGAAATTACTGTCGGCGGACGCCCTTTTGTCAAGATACCTCAGCATTGACGCCAGCTTGTCATACACAACCGTATATTGCTCATTATAGTCATACTCCGAAAAGTTCTCATCAATTTTAAATTGCAGAACGTCATTTTTCGGTGCATAATTCTTGTTGAAATATTTTGTATATGACTGAGAAAGCGCAACCAGAAATTCTTCGGTTTCGTTTTTTGCAAACTTGTCCGACTGGGAATAGTATATGTCAAACTCGGACGGAGAATAGCTATACATTGCGTTGTCCGCTATTGCGGAAATGGTGTTGTCAACCGAGCTTTTCGGCATGACGGTGTCAATCCCGATTCTCGACCTGACCTCATCAACCGAAAGCTTCTTGTCGTTCATAATATCAATCGCGTCCGCAATAACCTCGTCGCTTTTAATGTCCGCAATGTTGAATCTTCCGCCCTCGGGCTTCAGTCCCTTCCGCCCATTTGCATAGTTAAGCGTCAGTGTCATCCAGCCTATATAATTTGTTTCAACATAGTGATACCATGTTGAAAGCACAGACACGAATGCAACAATCAGGCAAATTATGCTCAGTCTCCTCCTGCCGAAAGCGGAAAAAAAGCTTCGGGTTTTCCTAAGAATATTCTTTATCATCACTCTTCCTCCTCATCAAGAATGAATTTGTCGGTTTCATCGCCGCCCGTCACTCCAAGCCCCATTGCACACATCATCAATATGTTTATATACGGCTTGAAAACATACATTGTGAGCGAAATTGAGAAAGCCATAACCGAAATAAAAGACGATGTGATATACGGCTGTCTTTTAATATTCCGAAAAACACAGACAAAAATCAAAGTGACAAACAGCAGCAAGCCGACAAAGCCCTGGTCTGTGAATACCTGAACAAACTGATTGTGTGCAACCCGCCCGAGCTTAAACGCGCCGCCTTTTCCCTTGTTGGCCTCCATAATCGGATATGTTGAAAACAGCCCTGAGCCTCTGATTATTCTTTCGGGTGTTTCGCCCGTGTAATCAATCAAATATTTCCAAATCTCAGTTCGTCCGCTGCCGCCGTTGGACTCAACATTTTCCACCGAGAATCTCTCCTGTATGTCGGCAGGCAGAAGCGGGAACAAAACCGTGACAAACAAAGCAGCCGTAAGCAGCGCGGTCACTGCAAATCCGATTTTCACCTTTATGTTTTTCGTTCCAATCATCATAAAACAAAAAATCCCCATTATGATTCCAATCAGTCCACCGCGCGAGCCTGTTTTCAGAACCCCGTACATCATCAGTATTATGAAAACGGCATACAGCACCGACGTCTTTCTTTTCTCCAGAATCCTCTTCACCGAAACCATGACCGGCATAATGTAGTATGCACAAAACTGGTTCGGGTCCTCGGAATAACCGAAAATATTGATGACCGTACGGTTTTCAAACTCATTAATCATCTGACTGCTTGACAGACAAAGCCACGTGCAGATAACACCAACCGCAATCCAGACCGAATCAATCAGTTCCTGTTCCTCTTTGTTATATGTGCGGATTGAAACAAGCATAAAAACCAGGTATGCAAGCAGCATATCCTTTGTTGCGGTCACAGACACCGTTTCCCTCAGCATCAGCAGTCCGCAGAATGTGACAACCATATAAAGCGAATATACAAGATGAACTCCGTTAAACTGAAGCGGTTTAACCTCTCCCAGAAACAGCTTTGCAAGCAGCACTCCCGTCACCGGGAATGTAATCAGCTTGAGAAGCGAGCCGAACGGTGTTGTCACAATCGTGAAAGGCAGACAGATAAAATACAGACAAACCATAAGGCAGTCTATGCTTATGTTTGAAAAAAACTCTTTAATTGCCGTAATTCTTTCACTCAGCATTTTCGGCTCTCACCACCCGTCATTTCATTTTTTACACCTATAATAAAAAAACCGACTGCACCAAAAAACAGATGCAGTCAGTCAAGCATACCGAAACCGGCTTAGCCACTAAACTTTGCGTCCCTATTTTTCAATAGGTTTGCCAAAAAACCAATATTCAATTACTGTTATTTTCTCAAATCCGAATTTTCCGCCAGCAGACGCTCATACTCCGCAGCCGAAACAGGCTTTGAAAAATAATACCCCTGCATGTTGTCACAGCCGAATCCAAGCAGCATGTCTGCCTGTTCCTTTGTTTCAACCCCCTCGGCAATCACCGATAGATTCAGAGTTTCAGCCATACTTATGATGGACGATATGATGATTTTGCTGTTTTCGGAATCATATCCGCCCGACAAAAATCTCATATCCAGCTTCAGTCTGTCAATATTTATGTCCTTTAAAATGTTAAGCGATGAATATGCCGACCCGAAATCGTCCATTTCAATTATGAAGCCCTCTTTTTTCAGCTCATTCACCGTTCTGATCAGAACCTCGGAATCGTCCATATATGCACTCTCGGTTATCTCAATTCTGAGATTTTCCGGCGGTATATCATAGCTTTTCACCAGCGTTTTCAGATTATATACAAAATCCGTTTTCTGAATGTCATTTCTTGACACGTTAACCGAAAGCACAATCGGCTCATTCGGGAACATTTTTGTCCATCTGCGCATATACTCGCAGGTTTTTCTGACTACATATTTATCCAGCTTGCCGACGCTTCCGCTGTTTTCAAGAATCGGGAGAAACTTCCCAGGCTGAATGAGACCCTTTTGAGGGTGATTCCAGCGAATGAGAGCCTCCGCTCCGATATATTTTTCTGCTCTGTAATCAAACTGCGGCTGAAACCAGACCTCAAGCTCATCGTTTTCAATCGCAGCGTCAATGTCGTTGAGATATTCCTGCTGCTCTATCTCAATGTTCATCATTCCCTTTTCGTAATACACAATCGGCGTGTTGAATTTGCCCTTTGCCTTCTGCAACGCAAGAAGCGCTTTGTAGCTCATTGTGAATGAATCGCAGTTCTGCTCACACAAATCATACACGCCCATATGAATGTTAATCGGCATTTTAAGTTCATAATCCTTAAACGCTTCCGTGAAACCCGTGTAGAACTCCTGAGGTGTCAGGGAATCCTCTGACGAAAAACGCACAAAGTGGTCTGCGTTCAAATGCGCCGAGAAGGTGTCCTCTGTGTCATGGCTCTTCATGTGGTATCCGCATTCCCTCAACAGCTCATTTCCCATTTCATATCCGTATATGCCGTTGATGTCATGGAATCTGTCTATATCATATCTTTGTATCCGATACCTTTTCCCGGGATTATTCTCAATCCACTCTTTGACAAGATTATGAAACCTTGTTGAATCGTAAAGTCCCGTCAAGGGGTCAATTCCGGTTGAAGTCATGTCCTCGCAAAGCATCACCGCAAGCTTTTTTTCTTTATCAAAAAGCCTGAAGCACCATCTTTTGTAGAGCAGCTTTTCATTCGGACTGCGCTTCATGCCGAAATCCACATTATATACTTTAGCTTCACTCAGATTTTCCATTACGGTTTCCATGCTTAAAAAGCTCTTAAATGCATTGCGGTTTTTTTTGCTGATATATTTTTCGATAAATCTGTCCGCATTTTCCGAATATCGGCTTTCAAAATCAACATATTCTTCCAGCTTTCCCGTCAGGCGTTCACTGACAGGAAGCACCAAATCATTTTTAAAATCAACCAGAACCGCGCCGTCAAAATACTCAGTGAAAAGCTTTGCAAGAAACTCGCCCTCCGGCATAAAATCCAAACACTCACAGCCACACTGCCGCATATCGTTTCCTCCTCAAGGAACACAACCGCATTCCTTTACAATTTGTGTTTCCCTATCCTTTTTTTGCTTTTCTTTTTTTCATACATATCTGCGTCTGCCGCAAATATCAATTCCTGTATTCCGCAGTCCTTGTCCGAGCACGCAGCACAGCCGATACTCAAGCTGACATCATATGCGAGTCCCTGTTCTTTGTTTTTTTCATCAACAAGTCTGTATATTTCCTTTTGCATACGGAGTATCTCATCGCTTTTCTCCATAACCTGCACCACAGCAAATTCATCACCGCCATAGCGTCCGCAGCACCCGTTTGTTTGTGTGCAAACCTCCTTAAGCACCGACGCAACCAGTCTCAGCACACAGTCGCCCTCATTATGTCCGTATCTGTCATTTATCTGCTTGAACGAATCAATATCGACAAACAGGAAAAACAGCCGTTCGTTTTTCTTCATTGCATGAAGTCTTTGCTCGGTGATTTTCAGCAGCTCACGGCGGTTGCAAAGACCTGTGAGAGAATCCTCCGAAATGAGCTTCTGCAATAAATTGATATACAAAAGCATAAACGACATCGTGATTCCAAGCTCCGCAACCGGTATTTCGGGAACCCACATTTGAAGTGCTCCGCAAACAAGCATGGGAATCACGTATAAAGCAACCGACAAAAGCTCCTTTTTGCGTCTGAAATTCTTTCTGTGCATTGCCGCACCAACAATTTTGGCACAAGCAACAACAATATATCCGTATGATAGAATCGGCTGAATGAAAAACAGCTTTCCTCTGTGGTATTCCATATTTGAATCGAAATAAAAGATACAGCCGTTAAACATCGACACCGCAAGAAGCACAGCAAGCGCAGCCAACGGCAGCGAAAGCAGAACGAGCCGTCTCTTGTTTTCAAGCACATCAATCCCCGCCATTGCTTCCGAATACAGAAACCACAAATATGAGGCTGCTCCCAAACAAGCGAAATACATGACATTTATGAGCGACACAAACGGCAGCAAGGAATTAAAACCGCTTGCGCCCGTCAGCTTCCACAAACAGTCAAAAATGCCTGCGCCGACAATAAACCAGGCAGAAAGCGAAAACAGTATACTCCGCTGAGTTTTTTCCATTCCCAGCACCGATGATTTAAGTGCAATTATCATCATAACAGCAATGCTGAAAAAGTTCGTTTCAATGTATAGCATTGTGTTTGTATCCGCAGTCATACCCGTTACCCTCCTATCATGTTATTATTTTGCCGCAATATTCCGAGATGCCATTCATCAAATAACCTGACTTCGGGAGAACAGATAAAGAATTTTAAAACCTCAGGACCGCAGCTTTTCCAATCTCTCAGGGGCGAATCACCCTCTGCAAGCTCAGAAAGCAGCCGTTCGGACAGCAAATTTATCCGTATGTATGTATGTATGTATGTATGTATGTATGTATGTATGTATGTATGTATGTA
>CAKSIW010000022.1 GCA_934463175.1 uncultured Clostridia bacterium
CCGCTGCACTGGGGGCTGTTTGACAGCCTTGACCCCGCGGAGTTTAAATGCAAAAATAAAAGGATTTTAAAAATATATGAGGAGGCTGAAATATAATGAAGGTAACAGATGTGAAAACCTTTGCCGTTGATTGCTTTCGGACAAACTGGGTGTTTGTGAAGGTATATACGGACGAAGGAATTGACGGTGTGGGCGAGGCGACTCTGGAATATAAGGAAAAGGCACTGGTGGGGGCGGTTGAGCATATAAAGGAATATCTCGTCGGCAAAAATCCGCTTGATATTGAAAAACACTGGCACAGCATATACCGTGACGCATATTGGCGCGGAGGACCCGTGCTGATGTCTGCGCTTTCGGCGGTTGAGTGTGCGCTTTGGGATATTCTCGGAAAACATCTGAACGTTCCTGTCTATCAGTTGCTCGGCGGCAAGATGAACGATGAAGTCAGAATATATGTGAACGGCTGGTTTGCAGGCGCGAAGGAGCCTGAGGAGTTTGGAGAAAAGGCGAGGGAGGCAGTGAAAAAGGGCGTGACCGCCATGAAGTGGGACCCGTTCGGCAAGAGCTATCTTGAAATTTCAAATGCAGACCTTGACCGCGCGCTCAGGTGTGTTGCGGCAGTCCGCGAGTCAGTCGGTGATAAGGTTGACCTTTTGATTGAAGGACACGGAAGATTCAACATTCCGACGGGAATCAAAATTGCAAAGGAGCTTGAACAATTTCACCCGATGTTCTTTGAAGAGCCTGTTCCTCCCGATAACCTTGACGCGCTGAAGGCTGTGCGTGATAAGTCGCCTGTGGCGATTTCGGCAGGAGAGAGACTGTATACGCGCTGGGACTACAAAAAAATGTTTGATCTCATGGCGGCGGATTACATTCAGCCCGATATATCACATGCAGGCGGAATTATGGAGCTGAAGAAAATTGCTGCTGAGGCGGAATGCAGATATATTCCGTTTGCGCCGCACAACCCATCGGGACCCGTTGCAAATGCGGCAACTCTTCAGCTTGCGGCAAACTGCCCGAACTTCTGCATACTTGAAATTATGTATTCGGACGTTGACTGGCGTAAGGACGTCACAAACGAAAGCTTGGAATATGCCGATGGCTTTATGAAAATCCCCGACCGTCCGGGTCTCGGAATTGAGATAAATGAGGAGGAGTGCAAAAAACACCCCTATAAGCCTCACACGCTCAGACACTATACGGGGGCATTGACGGATATCAGACCGCCCAAAACAGAGTTCTATTTTTAAATTGAGGAGGCAGATAAAATGAAAAGAGCAGTTTTTGTAACAGGCGGAACGGTCGGCAGCGGATATGCGATTGCGGAGCGTTTTGCAAAGGAAGGATATAATGTTGTGATAACAAGCCGCAGCGGAGAGCGTGCGGAAAAGGCGGCAGGAGAGATTGCTGCAAAGTATGGGGTTGAGGGGCTTGGATATGCTCTCGATATACGTGACGAGGGACGTGTCAAGGAGATATTTTCAGATATTGACAAGCATGATATGTTTGTTGAGACGGTGTGCCTTAATTCGGCTGACATGGGGTTTGGCACAGACCCTGCGGTTGGAATGCCGTTTTTTGAGGTCGATGTTGAGGAGTTCCAAAGAGTGTTTGAAACAAATCTTGTCTGGAACTTCATGATTGTGCGTCAGGCGGCACTCAGAATGAAGGAGCATCACAAGGGTGCAATTGTGTTCATCAGCTCAAACACGGCATACAGAGCAATTCCGAACCGTTCGGCATACTGTGCGTCAAAGGGCGGAATCAATGCAATGTCAAAGGCGTTTGCAATTGACCTCGGACCGTACGGCATACGTTCAAATGTTGTTTTGCCCGGAACAATAAAAACTCAGAGATGGGTTGAGATGGGTTCAAAGCAGATTGTGAACGGTGAGCTGACGCCAATCGGGGATATATCCGATTTTGAGGATATTGCAAATGCGGCGTGGTATTTGGGAAGCGATGAGTCAAAGAACGTGACAGGGACGGAAATCACGGTTGACGGCGGTATGAGCTGCCAGCTGTATCCTCAGATTCTGAACGAGCTGAAACGCCGTCAGAACGGGTAATAAACAAAGGATTTTGCGCATATACTTTCGGTAAGTCTGCATCCGATTATGAATGACGGATTCGGAGAGCTGACATCCGGTTATCGAAAGGGGATATGTATATATGCTGAAAAAGATTAAGCCATATGTGCTGTCGGCGGCGGTCGCACTTGCTGTCGGAGGACTTGCGGCATTGCTCACACGCGGTAATATGCGGATTTATGCGGAGCTTGCCGTGCCGCCGCTTGCACCGCCCGCAGTGCTGTTTCCGATTGTATGGACGGTTTTGTATGTGCTGATGGGCGCGGGATATGCAATGGTAAAGGCTGAGAAGACGGAAAAGCCCGTTGAGGTGAAGAGTGCTTCCCGTGTATATTGGATTCAGCTTGCGGTGAACTTTTTGTGGAGCATAATATTTTTTAATTTGCGTGAGTTTTTGTTTGCGTTTATATGGCTTGTGCTGCTTTGGATATTGATTTTGCTGATGATTGCGCGATTTGCGGCGGTCAGCAAAACTGCTGCATATTTGCAGTTCCCGTATCTTTTATGGGTGGCATTTGCCGGGTATTTGAATTTGATGATATATATGATGAATTAGTGGGTTTGGGGAAATTTTCCCCATGCCCCTCTTTTATGGGGGCATCGCCCCCACACCCCCTGCGCGCCGTTGTTGGTAATGGTCGGATTAGTTGCTTAAACAAAGGATTTTGGACGCACGTCCGAATTAAAACCGCAGTCAGCGGTTTTGTCGGACTGAAACGCACGCACATTTTAACGAAACCGATTGATTTGTGCGTGCGTTTCGCGTCAAAAATCCATGTTTCTCGCAAAATCCGACATCATGACCAACAACAAGGCGCGGAATTAAAGATATACTCTGAGGACTAACCGTCAACTATGTCGTGACTAAATTCGGTCGATTGGTAAATCGACCGAAAATCCCCCCTTTGAAAAAGGGGGGGGGAGGAAAGGGCTGTGCACTTGCCTTGGGGGAGAGGAGCGCGTGGACTGAAAGAGACTGTCTGACCTTTCAGGTCAGACGGAACGCTAATGTCCACAGCGCGATGACAGGACGTGAAGAGCTTTTTTGCAGACCAACCGCGAAAAGTGCAAAAATGAGTAACATAAATTTAATCAAAGCGGGGGCTTTGCCCCCGCTTTGATTAAATTTTATCCAATTTCCAAATGTTTTTATTATAATCCAAAATCGATCTGTCACTCGAGAAATATCCTGCCTTTGCAACATTGATAATGGCTTTCTTGTTCCATACCTCCGGCTGAACAAACTGTTTTGCTGCCGCGTGGCTTGCATCAAGATATGATTCAAAGTCGCGCAGAAGCAGATACGGGTCTGCAAATCCGCCCTTGCCGAACACCAAATCATGGTATAAATCCTGAAACAGATTCTGTCTGTCGGGTGAGAACGTTCCGTCAATGAACGTGTCAACAATACTTTTGATGACCATGTTCTGAGAATATATTTCAGAGCTTCCCGAATGTCCCGATTGATATATGTTCAGAACCTCCTGCGAGGTCAGACCGAAGATGAAGATGTTATCCTCTCCGACACGCTCCGCAATTTCAACATTTGCGCCGTCAAGCGTTCCGATTGTCAGTGCACCGTTGAGCATGAGCTTCATGTTGCCTGTTCCCGACGCTTCCTTGCTTGCGGTCGAAATCTGCTCGCTCAGGTTGGCTGCGGCAACGATTTTTTCAGCAATTGACACGCTGTAGTTTTCAATAAACACAACCTTCAGAATATCTTTTGTTCTCGGGTCATTGTTCACAACCTCTGCAATGTTGTTGATGAGCTTGATAATCAGCTTTGCGGTGTAGTATCCCGGAGCTGCCTTTGCACCGAATATGAACGTTTCGGGCAGCATACTTGCCTGTTCGGGATTTTCGGTTATCATTTTATAGCGGTATATAATCTGCATTGCCTTCATAAGCTGGCGCTTATATTCGTGCAGACGCTTAATCTGAACGTCAAACAGTGAGTTCGGGTCAACCGTAATGCCGTTGTGTTCCTTGATGTAATCCGCAAGGTGCGCTTTGTTCTCAAGCTTGATTGCCGCAAATTTTTCACGGAATGCTGCGTCATTTGCAAGCTTTTCAATCCCCTCAAGCTTTTCCGCGTTTTTAATCCAGCCGTCGCCGATTGCCTCCGTAATCAACCCTGCAAGAGCGGGGTTTGCCTTGAGCAGCCAGCGTCTCGGGGTCACGCCGTTTGTAACATTTTTGAACTTCTGCGGATATATGCTGTAGTAATCGCGGAAGGTCTCGTGCTTCAGAATCTCGGTGTGCAGAGCTGCAACGCCGTTTATGCTGTGGCACGCGGTCAGACAAAGATTTACCATGTTCACGTTCCCGTTTGAAATGACGGACATATATTCAATCTTGCCCGTATCATTGCCGAAACGGTTAACCAGATTCTCGCGCTGTCTGCGGTCAATTTCGCGTATAATCATCATAACGCGCGGCAGCAGGCTTTCCATCATGGAAACAGGCCACTTTTCAAGAGCCTCGCTCATGATTGTGTGGTTCGTATATGCAAAAATCTTTTGAGTGATGGACCATGCCTCGTCCCAGCCGAAGCCTTCTTCGTCCATGAGAATCCTCATCAGCTCGGGAATTGCAATTGTCGGGTGGGTGTCGTTTATGTGAATCTGAACATATTTCGGCATATCACAGAGCATATGTCCGCGGCGCTTCTGTTTTGCAATTATCCACTGAATGGTTGCCGAAACAAAGAAATATTGCTGCTTCAGTCTGAGAAGTTTGCCTTCATAGTGGTTATCCTCGGGGTAAAGCACCTGAGACACAACCTCCGCAAGCTCCTTGTCCTTGACTGCCATGGTATAGTCTCCGCGGTTAAATTCGCTCATGTTAATGACCTGGGGAGAACGCGCTCTCCAAAGCCTGAGTGTGTTCACGAGCTTTGAGCCATAACCCGAAATCGGCATGTCATACGGCTCGCCGATGACCGTGTTATATCCGACATGGCGAAACTTCATGCGGCCGTCCTCAAAATATTCCTCAATCTGACCGTTATAGTGAACCTCAACGCTGTCCTCGGGACGTTCAATCTCCCACGCGTTGCCGTCCTCCAGCCACGGGTCAGGCATTTCAATCTGATAGCCGTCAATGATTTTCTGTTTAAAAAGACCGTATTCATAACGTATTCCGCAGCCGAATGCGGGAAGCTCCAGCGTTGACAGTGAATCAAGGAAGCACGCAGCCAGTCTGCCCAGTCCGCCGTTTCCGAGACCTGCGTCATTTTCAACCTCCTCGACATCGGACAGGTCAAGCCCGAAATCGGCAAGTGCCGCACGGTATACATCTGTTTTCATTATATTCATTATGTTGTTTCCGAGAGCTCTGCCCATCAGAAACTCAAACGAGAGATAATACAGCTCTTTTTTGTGTCCGCCCTCGAGGATTTCCCTTGATTTTGCCCACTTGTCCATGATTTCATCGCGGACAGTGAACGCGCATGCCTTATATAGCTGGTCGGGGGTTGCTGTTTCAACCGTTTTTGCATAATACCGTCTCAGCTTACCCGAAATTGCGCTCTTGACAGCCTCTTTCTTGATGTTAAAATCCCCTTGTTTGTTGTTTTTCGCCATGTTTTTCTTTCCTTCCTCCCAATTATCCTATTAGTGAGTTATATAATTCCTCATATTTTTTTGCAGATTCGTCCCATGAAAAATCCTGTGTCATTGCACGCTTCACAAGCTTTTTCCACACAGGCTTGTCACAGAAAAATTCAATTGCGCGCGAAAGCGTGAACATCATGTCATGAGCTTCACACGGATAGAAACTGAAACCGTTGCCCTCACCCGTAAACTCATTATACGGCTGCACGGTGTCCTTGAGTCCGCCCGTTTCCCTGACAAGCGGAATTGTTCCGTATGCCATCGCAATCAGCTGTCCGAGACCGCACGGTTCAAACAGAGAAGGCATCAGGAAAATGTCTGACGCTGCATAAATCTTGTGCGCAAGCTCGTTGCTGAAGGTTATGTTTGCCGAAAGCTTGGTTGGATTGAACCATGCATGGTGCTTCAGCATATTTTCATATTTTTCTTCTCCCGTGCCGAGAACCACAAGCTGAATGTCCATGCTCATGAGTGAACTCATCGCTGCGGATATTATGTCGAGACCCTTTTGGTCAACAAGACGCGACACAAGCCCGATCATGACCTTTTCGCCGTCAACGGGCAGACCGAGCTGTTCCTGGAGAGCCATCTTGTTTTTCTTTTTGCCCTCTGTGCAGTCCTTCTTGCTGTAGTTATAGAATATATATTTGTCCGTCTCGGGGTTATATTCGTCATAGTCAATGCCGTTCAGAATTCCGAAAAGCGAATTGTCGCGTGCGTTCAGAAGACCGTCCAGTCTCTCGCCCCCCATCGGGGTTTTGATTTCGCCCGCATAGGTCGGGCTGACGGTTGTGACATAGTTTGAATATACAATTCCTGCCTTCAGAAGATTTGCACAGCCGTGAAACTCGAGCTTGTCGTCCGTGAAATATTCACCGCCGAGTGAGAAAAAGTCCTCGGTTGCCTCAATTGAATAGATTCCCTGATATTTCAGGTTGTGAATCGTGAACACCGTCTTGATTCCGCAGTAGAATTCATCACGCTTATAGTATGCGTCCAGAATCACGGGAACCATGCCGGTCTGCCAGTCGTGGCAGTGGACAACATTCGGTCTGAAATCAAGCTTGCGCAGAATCTCCAGAGCAGCCTTGTCAAAAAATGCAAATCTTTCTAAATCGTTCCATTTATAAAGATATGAGCCGCAATCGCCGAAATAGTATTCGTTATCAATGAAATAATACACAACGCCGCCGCGTTCAAGCGAGAAAACGCCGCAGTATTTATTTCTCCAGCCGAGCGGAACATACATATAAAACAGGAACTTCATCTCGGAGGTGTATTTTCCCTCAATGCAGCCGTATTTCGGCATGACAACGCGGACATCGTTTCCGAGCTTTGCGAGAGCCTGCGGCAGCGCGCCGAGAACGTCTCCCAAGCCGCCTGTTTTCGCATACGGGGCAACCTCCGATGAAATCATCAAAATATTACTCAAATCAACCACAACCTTTCCTGAGTGTTCGGCACGTCTCAGACAATTGTCCGTTTGCCGATGACAAGCGGGTATGTACCCTGTCCGATGAGCTGTTTGCCGTCGCGCAGAATAACCTCCTTGTCGAATATCGCGTTTTCAACGCGGCAGCCCTCCATAATATGCGAGTTTTGCATGATTATTGAGTTTCTGACGGTTGAACCCTTGCCGATTTTAACACCGCGGAAGATTATGCTGTTCTCAACAGTTCCTTCAATGCAGCAGCCGTCGGCAATGAACGAGTTCACAGCCTCCGCTTCGCGTCCGTATCTTGTCGGGACGCTGTCCTTGACCTTGGTGTATATGCTTCTTTCCTCACCCGAGCCGAAAAGCTCATGCCGAACCTCGGGGCGCAGAAGGTCGAGGTTAAACTCAAAGAATGAGCTTATGCTGTCAATCTTCTTTTTATAGCCGTCAAACGGACAGCCGTAAATGCGCAGTTTTTTTGTATTTGCAAGCAGAATGTCCTTTGAAATTGAGTGCTTGTCGTGAGCAAGACAGTCACCTGCCAAATCAATCAGCAAATCCTTTCTGAGAAGCATCATGTGCATATACGAAAGGTTTGTTCTCTGACGCTTGGGGTAGACCTGAATATCGGAAACCCTGCCGTCCTCGTCAACATCAAGCATAATATGCTTTTCAAGCTCACGGGTGCTGAGCTTGTCAACCTCGGTATACATAATTGTGATGTCCGCACCCTTTTCAAAATGTGCCTCAATCATTTCTTCAAAGTTTATGTTGCAGATCGTGTTGCAGTCGCAGATCAGAACGTGATCCTGATGACTGCGGCGCAGATAGCTCAGAGCACTCTCAACGTAGTCGATTCCGCCGGGCGTTCTTGCGCTGACGTCAGCGCCTTCGGGAGGGGGAAGAATGAAAAGACCGTTTTCCTTTCTTGCCATGTCCCATGCCTTGCCGCTTCCGAGATGGTCGTTGAGTGAACGGTGTCTCAGCGCGGTCGTGATTCCGACATTGATGATTCCCGAGTTGACCATGTTTGAAAGCATGAAATCAATGATTCTGTATCTTCCGCCGACAGGAACCGCCGCAAGCGACCTTTTTGCGGTCAGGTCGCCGAGGTTCACTTCGGGGTTTTCCGAAAAAATAAGTCCCAGTGTGTTATTGTTTTCCATGAATATAACTCCCCTTTCTATGCCGTGGCGCTTCCCTTTTTCTTGCTTTCCGCCTTTTCAAAGTCGGTCTCGTTCATAATGCTGCGTGTGACCATGGAGCATTTTTCGACCTTGACTCCGCGGTCAATGATTATGTCGGGACCGATGAGTGTTATGTCATCGGAGCAGATTTTTGTGTTGTGAAAATCCATGACAGCGTCCTCATGGGAAGACCCAATCTCCGCGCCTTCGGAAATCTGCGTACCTGAGCCGATAATCGCTTTTTCAACAACGGCGTCCTTGCCGACATGTGAGCACGGGAAGAGAATTGAATCGCGCACAACCGCACCCTTTTCAACGGTCGCGCCCTCGAATATGACGGAGTTCTCCACATCTCCGCCGATTTCGCAGCCCTCGGTGATATAGCAGTTTTTAACCCTTGAACCGGGTGCGAGATAGTGCGGCGGCTTTGCCGGGTTACGGCTGAATATTTTCCAGTCATCATCGTCAAGACGGTATGCAGGGCTGTCCTCAAGAAGATTCATGTTTGCCTCCCAAAGACTCTGTATTGTTCCGACGTCCTTCCAGTAGCCGTCAAATCTGTATGCCAGCATTCTGTGTCCGTCCTCAAGCATTTTCGGAATTATATTCTTTCCGAAATCGTTGTCCGACTTCGGATCGTTTTCGTCGGCGATAAGATATTTTTTGAGCGTATCCCAGCTGAAAACATAAACGCCCATTGACGCAAGATTGCTCTTTGGGTTCTTCGGCTTTTCCTCGAACTCAACAATGTTCATGTCCTCGTCGGTGTTCATGATTCCGAACCGCGGCGCCTCTTCCCACGGAACCTCAATGACCGCAATGGTTGCATCGGCGTTTGCCGCCTTGTGAGCCTTGACCATTTTGGAATAGTCCATTTTATATATATGGTCGCCCGAAAGAATGACAACATATTTCGGGTCGAAACGGCTGATGAAGCCTATGTTCTGATATATTGCATTTGCGGTACCCTTATACCACTCGCCTTTTTCTGCGGAAACATAAGGCGGAAGAACGAACACACCGCCGTCATTTCTGTCCAAATCCCACGGCTGACCGTTTCCGATGTATGTGTTAAGCTCAAGCGGCTGATACTGTGTCAGCACACCGACCGTTGTTATGCCCGAATGCGTGCAGTTGCTCAGCGGAAAATCAATTATTCTGTATTTCCCTCCGAAGGGTACTGCCGGCTTTGCAACATTTTTTGTGAGAATCCCGAGCCTGCTTCCCTGTCCTCCCGCAAGAATCATTGCGACACATTCTTTTGATTTCATACTACAACCTCCAATATTAAATATTTCTTAACCAACCTTTTTTCACTCTGATGCCACATGCCGTGCTGACGTTTTATCTGCTTTTCTGCCTCACCTTCCTGATATATACCGCGGACAGCTCGGGAAGATCAAGACTGATTGAAAATCCGAGGCTTCCGGTTTTATTCTTTTTTGCGGTCATAATCCGGCTTTCGGTGCAGCTGCCGCCGTATTCCGCAGAATCGGTGTTCAGCACAATTTCATATCTGCCTGCCGACGGAACGCCGATCTCATAGCCCTTGTGTGCCTGCGCCGCGAAGTTTGCGGCAACAATCGTTTTTTCGCGCTTGCTGCGGCTGATTCGCATGAATGAAATTACGCTGTGTTCGCTGTCCGTCTCATTTATCCATTTGAAGCCGTCCCAGTCGGTGTCATTTTCATACATTGACTTTGAGCTTTTGTAGAAATTGTTCAAATCTCTGACAAAGCGGTGCAGTCCTGCATGGCTGTCATAGCCGAGAAGCATCCAGTCGAGCTGTTCCGCAAATCTCCACTCAATGAACTGCCCGAATTCGCCGCCCATAAACAAAAGCTTTTTGCCGGGGTGTGCATACATAAACGCGTAAAGCAGCTTCAGACTTGCAAACTTTTGTTCATAGCTGCCGTACATTTTGTTGATCAGCGACCCCTTGCCGTGAACAACCTCGTCATGCGACAGAGGAAGAATGTAGTTCTCGGAATATGCATACATCATTGAGAATGTCAGCATATTGTGATTTGAACCGCGGAAATACGGATCCATGCTCATATATCGCAGAATGTCGTTCATCCAGCCCATGTTCCATTTGAAGTTGAAGCCGAGACCGCCTGTGAAAACAGGCTTTGTGACGCCTCCCCATGCTGTGGACTCCTCCGCAATCATCATTATGTTCGGAAATTTCTCAAAAACCGCGCAGTTAAGCCTTTGCAGAAGCTCAATTGCGTCAAGATTTTCCTTGCCGCCGTGCTTGTTCGGAAGCCACTGACCGTCGGGACGGTTATAGTCCAGATACAGCATACTCGAAACCGCGTCAACACGCAGACCGTCCATGTGATATTCTTCAAGCCAGAAAAATGCGTTTGAAATCAGGAATGAATGTATTTCGGTTTTCTTCCAGTTGAAAACCAGCGTCCCCCATTCTTTGTGCTCGCCCAGACGGCTGTCGGGATGCTCAAAAAGACATGTCCCGTCAAACCGCGCCAGTCCGTGCTCGTCGCGCGGAAAATGCGCGGGAACCCAGTCCATGATGACGCCGATTCCGTTTTGGTGGCAGCGGTCGATGAAGGCTTTCAGCTCACACGGGCGTCCGTATCTGCTGTTTGCAGAATAGTATCCGCTTATCTGATAACCCCATGAGCCGTCAAACGGATATTCGCAAATCGGCATAACCTCAATGTGCGTATATCCCATTTCCTTTATATACGGAATGAGTGCGTCCGCCATTTCGGAATATGTGAAGAGTGAGCCGTCCTCATGTCTTTTCCATGAAGCAAAGTGCATTTCATATATGTTCACAGGCTTGTCATAGGGAGCGTTTTTGCGCCTTGCGTCAAGCCATTTGCCGTCACCCCAGTCATATGACAAATCACATGTCACAGAGGCATTCTTGGGTCTGACCTCGCTTTCAAATGCGAACGGATCAGACTTCAGGACGATGTCGCCCGTTTCCGTCTCAATGCTGTATTTATAGTTCTGACCCTCTTCGGCGTTTCCGATAAAGACGTTCCATATGCCCGACTGAGGGTGCAGCTCCATTTTTCCGCTTTCTCTGTTCCAGTCATTTGCATCGCAGACAACCGAAACCGAACGGGCATTCGGCGCCCACACCGCAAACCTCCAGCCGGTGCATTCTCCGATTGTGCATTGGTGCGCACCGAGGGTTTTATAGCTCTGAAAGTTTTTGCCCTCGTTGAACAAAAACATGATTTCCTTTGAAAGCTCGGCACACTCTGTCCGATGTGTTTTTACGTTTTTCATCGTATGTTCCCTCCGGTGTAAAATCTATTGAATGCTTTTTGTAAAATTTTAATCAAATATCCAAATAAAAGAAATTCTTTTTGTGTAGTTTTGACAATTATATTGTACCACATTGCACGGTCTTTGTCCATGCATATTTTGCATAAAAATAACGCCTATTTTCTGCATTTTCTCCAAATTTTACCTCAATTATGGAATTTTTTGGATATATGCTTGCCTCGCCTGTTTATTTTCCGAGGCTGACTTGTGAATTGTTTCTGACGTTATTGCGCGGAAGAAGAGCGAAGCGGCTGTGGTTTTGCCGCCGCGTTTTTTCAGATTTTCACATATGCCTCGGCACATCTTGCGCCGAGCGGCAGCCTCAGTGTGCCGTCCTCTCCGACGGCAACCTCACAGCCCGAAAAATATCCGCGCAGGCGCACACCCGCAAATGCTTTCCCGTCAAGTGCAAGCTCCGTGTCTGCTTCTCCGCGGTTCACCGCGCACAGAACTGTGCCGCATTCAGCGCTCTTTCCGAACACGTCATGTCCGTCAGAAATTTCGCGCAGATATGCATAAACACTGCCGCAGGCATAAAGCTGTCTGAAATCTCCGCCGCGCAGACAAGGCGTGGAATTTCGGAGAGATGTCAGCTTTTTATAGTATTCAAGCAGCTCGGGGTCAATACACCGCCATGTATATGGCATTCTGTTGAACGGGTCGGCAAGACCCTGCATGCCAATCTCATCACCGTAATAAATGCACGGAACACCGACAAAGGTCATCTGAAAAAATGCTGCCAACCGCACTCTTTCAATCGCGGTTGTTTCGGCATGGGAGGAGAGCCTGAAATTCATTTTTCGGTCATTATCCGCGCTGTCCGCACATTGCTGTCCGCCGAGAACGGTCTTGACCCTCACGGTGTCATGAGTTCCGATTATGTTCATTGCGCCGTAAAGCGCCGCCTTGGGATAGTTTTCCATAATGACTGTCATGCATGAGCCAAATTCCTCTGCGTCGGCATAGCCGAGAAGAAATCCCAGAACGCTGTCCTTGAAGGGATAGTTCATGACACTGTCAAGCTCACTGCCGAGAAGATATTCGCGCAGCGCACCGTAGCTGACCTTGTTTGACGCGTCCTCCCAGACCTCGCCGATGACAACCGCATCGGCTTTTGCCGACTTTGCTTCCGTGCGCAAAAGCTTAATGAACTCATCGGGCAGCTCGTCTGCAACGTCCAGTCTCCACCCTGACGCACCCAGGCGCAGCCATTTTTTTATTATAGCATTATCACCGCGCAGAATGTAGTCGAGATATGTCGGCTCGGTCTCATTTATATTCGGAAGATTTGAACAGCCCCACCAGCTTCTGTAGCCGTTGCCGCCCTCCTCCCACTGATACCAGCTTCTGTAGGGGGAGGAAGGATTGCAGTATGCACCCGTGTCCTCGCCGTATGTTCGGTATTTATTGAAATATATGCTGTCGCTGCCCGTGTGGCTGAAAACACCGTCAAGAATAATGCGGATTCCTGCCTTGCGGCATTTCTCGCAAAGCTCGCGGAAATCGTCCTCCGTGCCGAGAATGGAGTCAATTTTGCTGTAGTCGCCCGTATCGTAGCGGTGATTTGAGAATGCCTCAAAAATCGGGTTGAGATACAGCGTGCCGATTCCCAGTTCTTTCAGATAATCAAGCTTTGAGATGATTCCCTTCAGATTTCCGCCGTAGAAATCGCTGCATGCAGGTCCGTTTTCAAAGGGGTGCTTTGCAAAGGTCAAAGGCTCGTACCAGTCCTCATGTATAGTATATTCGCTTTTGTGTCCCGATATTTCGGAAATTTTTCCGCTGCGGCAGAATCTGTCGGGGAAAATCTGATACATTATTGATTCCCTGTACCATTCGGGCACTGTGAAGCTTTTGTCAAACACTGTGATTTGATATGAAATATCCGTTGCGGTCTCGGTCATGACACCCTCGCCGCCGCGCTTCAGATTATTGTTTGAATAGAATGCGCGTCCGCCGTCCGCCTCCGCAATGAAATAATACCACACGAGACACGGCTCCTCAGGAAGACGCAGACTTGCCGAATACAGCCTTGCGTCCCCGTTTTCTTCCGCAAGCTGCATTTCAATCAGATTTTCCTCCTCGTCATGCCACAGACGGAGCATAACCGAATCGGGAGCATTCTCCGATGTCACCTCAAGTGACAGACGGACGTCAGACCCTGTCGGAGCTGCCCCGAACGGTTCTCTGAACTGAAGCTCATGTGAATTATGATAAAGCTGCATTTTATGTCCTCACCCTCCGCAATATCCGCTTTATTTTTTCGGATTATGTATTGCAATGATTTTTTTTACATGTTATACTATATTATAATATGTATATTGTATCACAAAAAAGGAGCGGCGTAAATGATTTCCGAAAACTTTGTTAATAATACCAAATTTATTATATTCGATATGGACGGTGTTTTGATAAATTCAGAGCCGGTGACATTTGCGGCGGCAGCCGCTGCGCTGGCGGAAATCAGCATATCCGCGGACAGACGCGATTTTGAACCGTATATCGGCGCAGGGGAGGAGAAGTTCATCACCGAACCGTGCAAGCTGCACAAAAAGGAGCATATGGCGGACGCGGCACTTCGGCGTCTTTATGAGATATATGATGAGCAGGTGTCGGAAAAGCTTGCGGTTTATCCTGTGGTGCACGGCACTCTCCGCGCACTCCGCCGGGCAGGCTTCACTCTTGCGGTTGCCAGCAGCTCGGCGCGGAGAAAGCTTGCCGCCTCGCTGAAAGCCGCAGAAATTCCCGAGGAGTGGTTTGCGCTCATAGTCTCGGGCAGTGATGTTTCCGAAAAAAAGCCGTCTCCCGAGATATACCTCAAAACAATGGAAATGCTGAATGCCGCGCCGTCGGAATGTCTGGTCGTTGAGGACGCGCTCACGGGAATATGCGCCGCGAAAAGGGCAGGTGCGCGGTGCTTTGCCGTTCCGACATCATTTGACCGTGCAAGGCTTTCGGAAGCAGGCGCGGACGCGGTCGGCAACGGTCTTGCAGATATTCTGAGCCTTTTGGGAATATGTGCGGAGGGACAGGAGGGTGATTTCCTTGCTTAGCTTCATATACGGTGCCGCAGGCTGCGGCAAGACACGTGAAATATACCGACGTGCCGCGGAGGATGCAAGGTGTGGCAGACGCGCATATATTCTTGTGCCCGAGCAGTATTCCATGTATACCGAGCAGGAGCTGCTTTCGGGCATGGGGCTTTCTGCACAGAACCGAATCCAGGTTCTCACGTTTTCACGGCTGTGCAATATGGTTTTTGCGAAATGCGGACCTCTCAGAATGAAATATATTGACAAGGCAGGGAAATATATGACGGCTCACAAGGCACTCAAAATGTGCGAGCCGCGTCTCACATATCTCCGCCCCAACGTTCACCAGCGCGGGTTTGCGGCGTCCGCTGCCGCGGCTTTTTCGGAGTTCAAGCGATATGGCGTCACGCCCGATGCGCTGCTTGATGCGGCAGAAAAAACGGATAACGCACGTCTCGGAATGAAGCTGCGTGATTTAAGCCTGATTTTTCGGAGTTATAATGAGGTTACGTGTGAAAACCATTCCGATTCCGAGGATAATCTTTCGCTTATTATACCCAAAATTTCGCGCTGTGATTTCATTTCTGGTACTTTTTACATAAATTTTTTCAGAAGCTTCACGCCTGAGGAGCACCGTGCAGTTTCGGAGCTGATGAAAAAAGCCGATGTCTGTGTCGCTCTTTGCTGTGATTCTCCCGACGGCGATTCCGCGCCGTTTTCGTCGCAGAAAAAGACATACCGTGCGCTTTGTGCAGCTGCGGCGGAGCTTGGAATAGCGGTTTCCGCCCCCGTTCGGATTGACAATTCCGACCGCACGCGGTTCACAGACGAGCTGCTGCACATAAGAGATTCATATTTTGCGCCGCGCCCCGAGGCGATGACGAAAAAGCCCGAATCGATTCATATTGTCCGTCCTGCAAACCGCTATGCCGAGGTGACGGAGTGTGCGTCACTCATCACGCGTCTGCTCCGTGGCGGCGGTCTGAGGTTCAATGATTTTCTGATTGTCACAGGCGGCATGGAAAGCTATGAGCAGCTCATTCCGCAGATTTTCGGCGATTTCGGCATAAGCTTTTTCCTTGACAAAAAGCTTCCGCTGACCGAAAGCCCGTTCATGCGAATGATAATCACCGTGCTTGAAATTCTGGCATACGGATTTTCGTGCGAAAGGGTCATGACGCTGGCACGGTGCGGATATTTTGACATTTCGGACGATTTATGCGATATATTTGAGAACTATGTGCTTGCGGCAGATGTCGGACATCGTCAATGGAATATGCGTGAGAACTGGACGTATAACCCCGACAGGAAAATGTTTGACATGGAAGCGGTGAATGAGGCGAAAGACAGGCTTGTGACGCCTGTTCTCGATTTTGCGGATATGTTCCGCGGCAGAAAAACAGTGGCACAGGTGTGTGAATATCTCAGAAGATGGCTGATTTCAATCGGTATGCCCGAGACAGTCAGCCAAAGAATTGACCGATTCAACGCGTCGGCACAGCCCGAGCTTGCGGAACAGCTCCGCCTTGTCTGGAACTGTCTTGCGTCGGTGACGGAGCAGATGACTGAATATATGGGAGATGACCTCACAACCTTTGCCGAGTTTCACACGCTGTTTGCTTCCTCCTGCGGAGAGCTTGCGGTCGGCATGATTCCGCCGACCCGTGACGCTGTTATGGTGAGCGAGGCGGACAGGTTCAGGAGCACGGGAACAAAAATTGTGATTGTTCTCGGCGTGTGCGACAAGGCTTTTCCGCGTGAGCATACCTCCGAGGGAATCATATCCGACGCGGAGCGCGCATATCTTGCGGAAAACGGACTTGTGCTTGCACCCGATGCGCCGGGGCGGCAGCTTGAAGAACAGTTTGTGATATACTCCGTGCTGACTGCCGCACGGGAGCAGCTGTGGCTTTTTGCGCCGATGAGCGACCGCGACGGAAAAAGTCTCGGCGCGTCAGAGGTGACGGAGCGGCTGCGTGAAAAGCTCTTTCGGGGTCTTGAAGCCGAAAGACTTGAGGAGGGGGAAATTCCCGAAAGCCGTGAATATATTTTCCGTGAGCTGTCAAGACAAATGCTCGCGTGCAGCGGCGATCCGGAAAAGCTTTCTCCCTTGTGGCAGTATGCACTCGGTCGGTTTGAAAAAAATGCGGACTATATCGGTCGCCTCGAACGCCTCAGAAAGATGTGCGGTATGTCCGCCGCGCCCGCGCCTCTCACAAAAAAGTGTGCAGAAAGGCTTTACGGAAAGCCGCTTGTGCTGAGTGTGTCAAGGCTTGAAAAATATAACGCGTGTGCGTTTTCGTTTTTTATGCAGTACGGTCTCATGGCGCGTGAGCGAATGCTCGGCGGATTTCAGGCGCGTGATATGGGAACTGCGCTTCATGATGTTCTGTGTGAATATTTCCGCGGCAAGGCGGAATCGGACGCAGATTACGGAGGTATAACACGTGAAGAATGCTCAGCTGAGGTCTCCGCACTGGTTGACCGCATTGCATATGACGGAGGCGAGGCACTTTTTGCGCAGTCGTGCTACAGCAAATATCTTGCACTGCGAATGAAAAGCATTGCCGCGGCAACGGCGTGGAAGCTTGTTCGGTTCTATTCCCAAAGCCGTTTCCGCCCGTGCGGATTTGAAATCAGCTTTGGCAGGCACGGCAGTCTGCCGCCGTATCAGCTGACGGACGAGGACGGCGGAGTTTTCCTGGAGGGCTTCATCGACCGTGCCGATGAGATGTGTGCGGACGGACACAGGTATATCTGCATAACCGATTATAAATCATCGGAGAAAAAGCTGGATCGGGCGCTTGCCGAGGCAGGCATAAGCTTTCAGCCGCTGATTTATGCAAACGCGCTCTGCTCGTCCGATAGCGGCACAGAGCCTGCCGCAATGATATATCTGCATATGACCGATCCGCTCATCAAATGCGACAGCGTGCCGAGTGAGGAAGAGCTTGAAAAGGAAATGAATGACGGAATACGTGCACACGGGATTATCCTTGACGAGCCGAACGTTCTGCACGGTATTGACGAAAGGTACGGTGACAAGTCCGCGGTGCATTATATGGCATGTGATTCAAAATCGGTGATATGCCGTGAAGAAATGAAAAGCAGACTGGAAAACGCGGAAAGAAAAGCAGCAGAGACGGCAAAAGAAATTTCAGATGGACGGATTTGTGCCGACCCTGCACATCTTTCGGGGTTTGACGCATGTACGTATTGTCCCTATGAAAGCGTGTGCGGAAAAGAAACAAAATAAAGGGGATAGGAAAAAACTACTGAGCCGTCAAGCTTCGCCTCAAGGCGCATTATGTATGCCTTCGGGTAACCCCAAACAGAAGCTTTGGCTCAGTTTGCCGATTTCAAGTTTTTCTCCGATCCCCTTGGAAAAGCTAAGGCTGTTTAAAAAGTCAATTGACTTTTTAAACAGCCTTCTTTGCTGCGCAGGCAACTGTGTTCCGTGCCATGCTGAAGTATACACGCGAAAGTGCCGTCTATAGCTTTTTGCATACCGCCGCCGACCATTCACCCATGCGGCGAACCTTGACAACATCAAGTCCTGCATTTTTCAGTGCGCCGATAACCTCATCGGTGCGTTCCGCGATTATCCCAGAGGTGATAAACATCCCGTCATCTTTCATGAAATCCTTTACAAAGCCCGACAGTGCAATAATCACGTCTGCGACAATATTCGCAAGAACAACATCATATTTCTTTGTCATAAGCTTTTCGCGGAGTGCCGAATCACATGTTATATCGCCGTCGAATCCGCGGTATATTTCCTTTGAAAGCCCGTTCAGCGCAAGGTTTGAATATGCGGTCTCAACAGCCATAGGGTCAATGTCAACCGCGGCGGCATCCGCAGCTCCGAGAAGGAGCGCAATGACTGAAAGAATCCCCGAGCCGCAGCCAAGGTCAAGAATGCTGTCTCCGCTGCGGACATATTTCTCCAGCTCTTCAATGCACATGCGCGTGCTTTCATGAGAGCCTGTTCCGAAGCTCATTCCGGGGTTAATGACAAACCGTATGCGGTCGCTTTCGGGAATATCCGTTTCCCACTGCGGAACAACCAGAACCTTCTCTCCGATTTCAAGCGGCTTGAAATATTTTTTCCAGTTTTCCGACCAGTCCTCATCACGCATATCGGCAAGGTGAACCTCAAGGCTGCCGAGAATGCCGTCAGAGTCGCCGCGGCGCAGCTTCCCGAGCATATCGCAAACCGCGTCAAGCTGCACCTTGCCGTTGTCATCTGCCGAGAAATAAAGTGTGATGCAGCTGTCAGCGTCCTTCAGACGCTCCAGCTCCTCGTCAACATAGTCCCAATATTTGCGGTTGTTTTCGAGAAAGTCGCGGAAATCCTCCTTGTCGCTTATCTCAAGTCCCGATATTCCCATGTCATAGAGCGCGGCGCAAACTGTGTCCACGCCCTCGCTTTTTGTGGTTATTTTTGCTTGAATCCAGTCCATAAATCAAATCTCCGTTATTTCAGAAAATCCTTCATCTTGTCGATGAAGCTTTTTCGGTTGTGATATTTTGCAGGCTCAACGGTATCGCCGAACTGTCTGAGAATGTCTTTCTGCTTCTCGGTCAGGTTTTTCGGCACTTCAACGCTGATTTTGACATATTGATCGCCGCGTGCGCCGCCCCCGTGAAGCTTGGGAACACCCTTTCCCTTGAGACGGAACACCGTTCCCGACTGCGTTCCTTCGGGAATGTTATATGTCACCTTGCCGTCAACGGTCGGAACCTGAACCTCAGCACCCAGCGCGGCTTCAACAAAGGTGATCGGGAAGTCGCACAGCACGTCATAGCCCTGACGCGTGAACAGCTTGTGTTTTTTCACTCTGACCGAAACCAGCAAATCTCCGTTCGGTCCGCCGTTCTTGCCGACATCTGCCTGTCCGCTGACCGAAATAATCTGTTCGTTGTCGATTCCGGCAGGGATTCTGACCTTCACTTTTCTTGATTTGCGGATTGCACCTGTTCCGCGGCAGCTCTTGCACGGATTTTTGATTACCTTTCCGGTGCCGCCGCACGCAGAACACGTTCCGACGCTCTGAAAGCTTCCGAACGGTGTTCTCTGAACGGTTTTCACCTGTCCTGTTCCGTGACATGCTCCGCAGACCGAGGCACTCGTGCCGCTCTCGGCACCGCTGCCGCCGCACGAATCGCATTTTTCCATACGGCTGACATTCAGCTCGATTTCACAGCCGAAGCAAGCCTGTTCAAAGGTCAGGTCAATGTTATACCGAAGGTCGCGTCCCTTCTGAGGAGCGTTCGGGTTGCGTCTTGACTGTCCGCCGAAGCCGCCGCCGAAGAAGGAACTGAATATGTCACCCAAATCGTCAAAACCGCCGCCGCTGTAGCTATATCCGCCACCGCCGCCTGCCTGCGGGTCAACGCCTGCATGACCGAACTGATCATATCGCTGTTTCTTTTCGGGGTTGCTCAGAACCTCATATGCCTCGTTTGCCTCCTTAAACTTTTCAGCAGCTTCAGCCGCCTTGTCACCCGGGTTCAGGTCGGGGTGATATTTCTTTGCAAGCTTTCGGAATGCCTTTTTAATTTCGTCCTGTGAGGCACTCTTGTCAACACCGAGAACCTCATAATAATCTCTTTTTTCAGCCAAATCAATCACCAACTATCAATCAAGTATTTAAGTAATATGCGAAATTCTCCGCCCCGATTGATTCGGGGCGAAGAATCCGCCTTGCAATAATCCGAAAATTATTTATTGTCGTCATCAACAACCTTATAGTCAGCGTCAACAACGTTATCATCAGCCGCACCGCTCTGTGCGTTCTCCGCACCGCCCTGCGCCTGCTGCTGTGCCTGCTGAGCTTGAGCCGCATCGGCATAGAGCTTTGATGAAATGTCATAGAACTTCTTTGAAACAGCCTCGGTCTGTGCTTTAACAGCTTCAACATCAAGGTCGGCTGCCTTCAGCATTTCCTTCAGCTTGTCAACCTCAGCCTGTATTCCTGCCTTTTCATCTGCCGAAACCTTGTCGCCGAGATCTGTGAGCGTTTTTTCTGTCTGATATACAATGTTGTCAGCTGCGTTTCTCGCGTCAATGCTTTCCTTTTTCTTTTTATCTTCTGCCGCAAACTGCTCCGCTTCCTTGACAGCCTTTTCAATGTCCTCATCGGAGAGGTTTGTGCTTGAGGTGATTGTAATATCCTGTGAATTGCCCGTGCCCATATCCTTTGCGGTGACATGAACAATGCCGTTTGCGTCAATGTCAAACGAAACCTCAATCTGCGGAACACCGCGCGGTGCCGGCGGAATGTTGTTCAGGCTGAAGCGTCCGAGGGTTTTGTTTCCTGCCGCCATCTCACGCTCGCCCTGAAGAACATGAACCTCAACACTTGTCTGTCCGTCTGCCGCAGTTGAGAACACCTGACTCTTCTTGGTCGGGATTGTTGTGTTTCTGTCGATAATCTTTGTGAACACGCCGCCCATTGTCTCAATTCCGAGTGAAAGCGGTGTTACGTCCAGCAGAACGAGGTCATCAACATCGCCTGCAAGAACGCCTGCCTGAATGCTTGCACCGATTGCAACGCACTCATCGGGGTTAATGCCCTTGTGCGGCTCCTTGCCCGTCAGTCTCTGAACAGCTTCCTGAACAGCGGGGATTCTTGACGAACCGCCGACAAGCAGAACCTTGTCAATCTCGGACGGAGAAATGCCTGCATCGCGGAGAGCGTTCTGTGACGGACCCATTGTTGCTTCAACCAGATCCGCTGTCAGCTCGTTGAATTTCTGTCTTGTGAGAGTCATATCAAGATGCTTCGGACCGCTTGCGTCGGCTGTGATGAACGGGAGGTTTATGTTTGTGGACATAACGCCGGACAGCTCGATTTTTGCTTTTTCCGCAGCTTCCTTAAGACGCTGGAGTGCCATTTTGTCGGCTTTGAGGTCAATGCCGTTTTCCTTCTGGAACTCAGCAGCCATATAATCAATGATTTTCTGATCGAAGTCATCGCCGCCGAGACGGTTGTTTCCGCTTGTTGCAAGAACTTCAAAAACGCCGTCGCCGATTTCAAGAATTGACACATCGAATGTTCCGCCGCCGAGGTCATATACCATGATTTTCTGGTCGGTGTCCTTGTCAAGACCGTATGCAAGTGCTGCCGCGGTCGGCTCGTTTATGATTCTGAGAACTTCAAGCCCTGCAATCTTGCCTGCGTCTTTTGTTGCCTGACGCTGTGCATCGCTGAAATATGCCGGAACGGTTATGACAGCCTGTGTGACTGTCTCGCCGAGATAGCTCTCCGCGTCGGATTTCAGCTTCTGAAGAATCATTGCGGAAATCTCCTGGGGAGTGTATTTTTTGCCTTCAATTTCAACCTTATAGTCTGTGCCCATTTCGCGCTTGATTGAACTGATTGTGTTCGGGTTTGTGATCGCCTGTCTTTTTGCAACCTGACCGACAAGTCTCTCGCCCGTCTTGGTGAATGCGACAACCGACGGTGTTGTTCTCGCACCCTCGGGGTTTGCAATGACGGTCGGTTCTCCGCCTTCCATCACGGCAACGCATGAGTTTGTTGTTCCCAAGTCAATACCAATAATTTTTCCCATAATATCAAGACCTTTCTTTATATTTTATGTTATATGAGCAATATGCTCCTAATTTGCAACCTTTACCATAGAGTGTCTCACAACTCTGTCTTTATACATATATCCTGTCATAAGCTCTTCGGAAACCGTGTTTTCACCGAAATCTCCGTTCTCCTCGTGCATGACAGCATTGTGCTTTTCGGGGTCGAACACTTCTCCGACTGCCGCGATCGGCGTCACACCGATTGATGTTAAAACATCATCAAGCTGCTTCACAATCATTTTCACGCCGTCCGAGAGCTGCGCCTCGCCGTCCGTGCTTTCGGCAGCCGCAACCGCGCGTTCAAGGTTATCCTTGACGGGCAGCAGCTTTTCAACCGTGTCGCACACCGCCATTGCGTAAAGCTCCTCGCGTTCCTTTGCGGTTCGTTTTTTATAGTTGTCAAACTCCGCAGCATGGCGGATCAGCTTATCCTTCAGCTGCTCAACCTCTGCCCGGAGAGTGTCCTCGGCGCATTCGACAGCTTCTGCCGCCTCCTCAAGGGTTTCCTCATTTTCCGCTGTTTCAGGCTCTGCAATTTCCTCTGATGTGATGTCCTTGTTTTCGTTTGTATCTGTCAATTCAATTCATCTCCTTGTTCTTGATTCTCCGTGCTGCCCAAAAGCTTTTGCGCACCGTCTGAGCTCTTTGTGAATGAGCCGCTGATTTGCGATGTGAAAAACTCCAGCGCGGATATGATTTTCGGATAATCCATTCTTGCGGGTCCCAGAACTCCGAGAATCCCGACAAGGTTTCCCGTTGCCCTGTACGGCGAAAGAATCACGCTGTTCCCTTTAAGCTCGGGAATCGGGATTTCATCACCGATCAGAACCTTTGTTCCGCCAATCGGCGATGCCTCCATGACGATCCGCGTCAGATTATCCTTGTTTTCAACAACCTCAAAAAGCTCTCTGACCTTTTCAACATTGCTGTATTCCGGAAAACGGAATATGTTTGAAAGCCCGTCGATGAACACCTGCTTTTTGTCAATCTCGGAAACCGCTTCATGAACCAGCTCCATGACCGAGGTCAGGATTTCAAAGTTCCGCCCGATTGCCATGCGGACCTCCATTATGTTTGAAAGGTTTATTTCGGAGAGTGTCAGCCCTGCAAGATTCTCGTTGAGAATGTGCGTCAGCTGCTGTGCAAATTCCTCCGATATGTCACGGTCAAGGCGGAGCAGCTTGTTTTTAATCAGCCCCGATTTATCGGATATAATCAGCATGACCGTGCGTGCGTCAATTCTGACAAGCTTCAGATTTTTAACCACGCTTGCCTCTGTTCCGGGAAGAACCCCGATGACCGGCAGCCCCGTGATTCCCGAAAACGCTGCGGCAACGTCGCGCACGATTTTTTCAAGCTCCTGCTTTTTCAGGCTTGACGCCTGCTTGATTTTCTCAATCTCGCCTGCGGTCATTTCGTATTTTTCCATGAGCGAGTCAACATAAAGTCTGTAGCCGCCTGTTGACGGAACTCTTCCTGCCGAGGTGTGCGGCTGAATCAGCAGCCCCATCTCCTCCAGGTCGCCCATTTCGTTTCGTATGGTGGCGGCACTCAGGTTGAGCTCGGGCTTTTTTGATATGCTTCGTGACCCCACAGGCTCTGCTGTGTTGATGTAGTCCTCAACAATTGCCTGAAGAATCATCTTTTTTCTGTCATCTAAAGCCATTTTACTCCCTCCCGCCGTTTTTTGTTAGCACTCACAAGAACAGAGTGCTAATTACTGTATATAATATAGCACCGAAAAAGTGTTTTGTCAATAGGTTTGGAAAAAAATATTAAAGAATTTTGTTTGTGTTGACATTTACCGCATTGAATAGTATAATTATTAAATGAAATTTTAAAAGAGGTGCAAAAATGGATTATTCGTCTTTCAAGGATCTGAAGCGCATTGTTGTGAAGGTTGGAACATCTTCGCTTACATATGAAACGGGAAAGCTTAACATAAAAAAAATAGAACGTCTTGTTCGCGTGGTTTCCGACCTCAAAAACCGCGGAATTGAGGTTGCACTGGTTTCGAGCGGTGCGGTCGGTGCGGGAATCGGCAGGCTGAATCTCGGCGAGAAGCCGTCCGACACGCGTTCAAAGCAGGCGCTTGCCGGAATCGGGCAGGCGGCTCTTGTCTCGATGTATGACCGTTTCTTTTCGGAATACGGCTGCTGCACGGCGCAGGTGCTGCTGACAAAATTCATTCTTGAGGAGGAGCTGCGTTACAGAAACACGCAGAACACCTTTGAAAGAATGTTTGAATACGGCGTCATTCCGATTGTGAACGAAAATGACGTCATTTCAACATATGAGCTTGAATTCGGCGACAACGATACGCTGTCGGCGAACATTGCGGAGCTGATAGGCGCGCAGCTTCTGGTGATTCTTTCGGACATTGACGGATTTTATGACGCCAACCCCAATGAAAACCCGAATGCCGAGATAATTCCTGTAATCCGCGGCATTGACGAAAAAATAATTGCGCTTGCGGGAGGCGCGGGAAGCCGGCGCGGCACAGGAGGTATGAGAACAAAGCTCAAGGCGGCGGAAATTGTGAATGCTGCCGGAATTGACATGATTATAACGAACGGCGCGGAGCCGGAACGGATTTATGACATTTTTGAGGGAAAACATGTCGGAACACTATTTTGTGCGGAGGCGAAGAGGAATGGCTGAAAAAGTGAATAAAAAGCAGGGCGTTGATATGCTCAGCGGACCGTTTTTCGGAAAGCTGCTGTCCTTTGCGCTGCCTCTCATGGCAACGGAAATTTTGCAGATTGTGTATAATGCTGCGGACGTCATTGTTGTCGGAAAGTTTGCCGGACGTGAATCGCTGGCGGCGGTCGGTTCGACAAGCTCACTCATAAATCTCATTCTGAATCTGTTTTTCGGACTGGCAACGGGAACAGGGGTTGTCACGGCGAATCTGATCGGTGCCGAGGATCACAAAAGACTGACGCGGAGCGTTCACACCGCAATGCTGACCAGTGTCATCTGCGGCGTGTTTGTCGGTGTGTTCGGGTTTTTCTTTTCGGAGTTTTTCCTTCAGCTCATGGATTCTCCCGATGATGTCATCGGACTTTCAACGCTGTATCTGAAAATATATTTTCTCGGTGCGCCTGCGTCAATGGTATATAATTTCGGTGCGGCAATCATACGTTCAAACGGCGACACGAAACGTCCTCTCGCAATTCTTGCGGCTTCGGGCATTGTCAACGTGGTTCTGAATCTCGTGCTGGTCATTCGGTTTCATCTGGACGTTGCAGGTGTTGCAATCGCGACGATAATTTCGCAGTATATTTCAGCTGTGTTTGTGGTTCTCAGACTGAGAAAGTTGCCAGAGGAATGCCGCCTGTCTCTCAGAAAGCTTCATATATATAAGGAAGAACTGAAGCAGATTATCACAATCGGTCTGCCTGCAGGGATTCAGGGAGTGATGTTCTCACTCTCAAACGTAATCATACAGTCCGCGGTGAACTCGTTCGGGGCGGTTGCGGTTGCAGGTTGCAGCGCGGCGGTGAACATTGAAGACTTTCTGTATATGTGTGCAAATGCGGTTTCGCAGACGGCGATGGCCTTCACCTCTCAGAATATGGGAGCGGTGAGATATGACAATGTTGGGAAAATATATAAGAGATGTGCCCTGCTTACCACGATTGTAACTCTTCTGCTGATGGCGGCAGCTCTCATATTTCCGTCGCAGATAATCGGAATGTTTTCAAATGATGCAGATGTCATCAGAGTCGGGGTTGAACGTGCATATGTTGTCATCAGCTTTTATGCCGTCTGCTCGCTTATGGATCTTGCGGCATGTCAGCTGCGCGGAATGGGAAAATCGTTTGAGGCAATGCTGATAACGCTGCTCGGTTCGTGCGGAATACGTATTTTCTGGATTTATGCAATTGTTCCGATGAAGCACACGCTTTCAAATGTTTTTGTTTCCTATCCCGTTTCGTGGACGATTACTTTCATTGTTTTGCAGATTTGCTGCATTATGACAATGAAGAAAATCCGCTCTGCGGAAAAAATGCATTAAATAATATATACCCATAGTTAAAATTTTGTCAAAAAAACAGTTGCCAATTTTGAAAAACTGTGGTATTATAAAAGCGTTAGCAAAATGTAAGGAGGTATAAACAATGACCAATAATAAAAAGGTATTGACATGGCTTGAAGAAATGAAAGCTCTCTGCAAGCCCTCAGAAGTTGTCTGGATTGACGGCAGCGAGGAGCAGCTGGAGGCTCTGCGTGAGGAAGCTGTTTCAACAGGCGAAATGATTAAATTGAATCAGGAAAAACTCCCCGGCTGCTACTATCACAGAACAGCCGAGAACGATGTTGCCCGTGTTGAGGACAGAACCTTCATCTGCACAGAGACAGAGGAGGAGGCAGGTCCGATTAACAACTGGATGGCTCCGAAGGAAATGTATGCAAAGCTGAACGCGCTCTATGACGGTTCAATGCAGGGCAGAACGATGTATGTTATCCCATATTCAATGGGACCGGTCGGATCACCGTTTTCAAAAATCGGCATTGAGCTGACAGACAGCATATATGTTGTTCTGAACATGGACATCATGACAAGAATCGGTCAGCCTGTTCTGGACGTACTCGGCGAGGACGGCGATTTTGTTAAGTGCCTGCATTCAAAGAAGGACGTTAATCCCGATGAGAGATATATCGTACATTTTCCGCAGGACAACACGATTATGTCGGTTAACTCGGCATACGGCGGAAACGTGCTTCTCGGCAAGAAGTGCTTTGCACTCAGAATTGCTTCATATCAGGGCATGAAGGAAGGCTGGATGGCTGAACACATGCTCATTCTCGGTCTTGAAAATCCGAAGGGCGAGGTTAAATATATTTGTGCGGCATTCCCGTCAGCTTGCGGAAAAACAAACCTTGCAATGCTGATTCCGCCGAAATTCCTGAAGGAAAAGGGATATAAAATCTGGACTGTCGGCGATGACATTGCATGGCTGCGTGTCGGCGAGGACGGCAGACTGTATGCAATCAACCCCGAGGCAGGCTTTTTCGGTGTTGCACCGGGAACAAGCGAGAAGACAAACTTCAACGCTCTTGCTGCAACAAGAAAGAACACAATCTTCACCAACGTTGCAATCAATAATGAGGACAACACAGTTTGGTGGGAGGGTCTTGATAAGAATCCGCCTGAGAATGCAACTGACTGGAAGGGCAACAAGGTGAACGGCAAAGAGGTTGCGGCAAACGGCGGCAAGCTCGCACACCCGAACTCAAGATTCACAGCTCCGGCTGTTAACTGCCCGTGCATTTCAAAAGAATTTGAGAACCCGAACGGTGTTCCGATTTCGGCAATCATATTCGGCGGCAGACGTGCAAAGACAGCTCCGCTGGTATATCAGGCTCGTGACTGGAATCACGGTGTGTTTGTGGGTGCAACAATGGCATCTGAGACAACGGCTGCTGCGGCAGGTGCTGTTGGTGTTGTCAGACGTGACCCGATGGCAATGCGTCCGTTCGTGGGATATAACATGGCTGACTATTTCCAGCACTGGATTGATATGGGCAAGAAGATTAAGAATCAGCCCAAGATATTCAATGTAAACTGGTTCAGACTTGACAAGGACGGAAACTTCATGTGGCCCGGATTCGGCGACAACATGCGTGTTCTTAACTGGATCATTGACCGCTGTGAGGACAAAGTCGGTGCGGTTGAAACTGAGGTCGGATATGTTCCGAACAAGGCTGATTTGCCGCTTGAAGGTCTTGACATCAGCGATGAGGCTCTGACAGAGCTTCTGTCAATTGACAAGGACGTGTGGAAGGAAGAGGTTGCAAACCAGAGAGAGTTCTTTGCACAGTTCGGTGACAGACTCCCGAAGGAGATTGTTGAAAACATGGACAGCCTTGAAAAGAAGCTCAGCGAATAAGATTTAAAAGAGCATTAAAAAAGACGGCTAATAAAACAGCAATAGTGTTTACGGTGAGACGGCATAGTGTTTTCTATGCCGTCTCTCTGTTTTGTTTTGAGAATAGTAGGGGCGACCCTATGGTGGTCGCCCGTTTAAATTCCAACAATTTATCCCGATAATATTCGTATTGTTTTTGTCTTAGTGCCAGTTCTTTTTTTATTTCCTTTGCAAGTTCCGTAAATGCTTATCATAGGCATATTTGTCAATAAATGTAATGATTCCGCCTGAACCATAAACAGGTACTTTTCCATTTGAAAAACCTTTATAATCTTTGCCGTTTTTTATTTCCACTATATCGCCAATTTTTCTGTATTCAACCCCGTTAGGGCATAATTCTTTTATTAATTCCTTTAATTTATTCATCTGTTTTCTCTTCTTTTTTCGGGTGGTTTTTCGGGCGGAGCAGAACCCCGTCCCTACGAATCATATTTTATCACATTATCGGTTAGTTGTAAACAAAATATTTTTACATATCTTTTTTAACCTCAAAATTTCATAAAATATTATTGTAAACATTTTCGGGCAGGCAACTGTTTTTCCCACTGTGTTTTATCAATGAGTTCAGACAATAATATTATTCGTTATGCTTTTTCGGCATAACATATGTTGCCTTTGTTCCGACTCCGAGACGGCTTTCGATTGTAACTTCGCCGCCGTGACGCTGTGCAATCCATTTCACCATTGAAAGCCCGAGTCCCGTGCTTCCGCTGCTGTTTGTCCTTGACGGGTCAACTTGATAGAACCGCTCCCAGATTCTCGGAAGATTTTCCTCGGATATTCCGATTCCGTCATCTTCAATTGAAAAGACCACGCTGTCATCGGTTTCCGACAGATTGACAAAAATATGTCCGCCTTCCTTGCCATAGCTGTATGCGTTGCTTATCAGGTTAATGAACAGCCGTGCTGTGAGTGAACGGTCGGCGTCCGCATATATGTTCGGGGCAATGCTTGCTTCAAGGCATATGCTTTCGGTGCGGATTTCCCTCTGCTCATCGCAGACGAACGTCAAAAGTTCACTTATATCAGTCTCCTCAAAGCTCACCGCAGCGGTGTTCCTGTCCATTCGGGAAATTGTCAGAAGCTGCGTGATAAGCTCCGTCATCTTGTCCGACTGCCGTTTGATTGCCTCAACCGATTCTTTCGCTTCATCAAGTGTTTTGGCAAATCCGAGAGCATATTCGCATTCCGAGTTGATGACCGCAACGGGAGTCCTCAGCTCATGAGACGCATCTGAGGTGAACTGTTTTTCGTTCTCAAGGGTTCTTTCAAGCATTGTAAGCATATTGTCAAAGGTTGCGGCGAGGCGATGAATTTCATCCCCGCCTTCCTCAAGCCCGATTCTTTGTGACAGGTCTTGGCTTTCACTGATTTCCCGAGCCGTTTCGGTTATTCTTGACACGGGGCGGAAAGCGCGTGAAACAATGAAATATCCTCCCAGAGCCGCTGTGAAAATCAATACAACCGAAAGCATGAGGTTGGTTTTCTGTGCTGAGGCAAGCATTCTGCTCTCGTCTGTGACAGAGATCACGCCTTTAACCCAAAAATCGCCGTCCTCACCCAAGCTGATTTTTTTTGCATATGTGATATAGCTCTCACCGTTTTCGCGTCTCTCGTTTGTTTCCTCGGCAAGCGGAATGCTGTCGGCAAAATCAAACGGGATATGACCGCCGACAACGTTGTTCCTGCTGTCATACAGCGCACAGTGAACGCCGCCGCGGAAAAACTCAAAATCGGGTATATTGCGGCGCATTCCGCCGTGCGGATCGGTAATTTGGCGCACGGTGTCCTCAACCGACTTTGTGAGCCGCCCCTGCGAGTCACGGTGAATAACGGTGCTGCCGAGGGAGGACATAACCGCCATTGCCGCTGCGGATATTGCAAGCATGACAAGAGTGTACCACATCACGATTCTGAATTTTATCGAAAGCTTATTCATCGCCGCACCTCAGAACATAGCCCGCGCCTCTGACGGTGCGGATTAGTTTTTTTTCATAGGGATCATCAATTTTTTTGCGCAGGTATCTGATGTATACGTCAACAACGTTTGTTCCGCCGCTGTAATCAAAGTTCCACACATGATTTTCAATTTTTTCACGTGAGAGAACAATGCCCTTGTTTTGAATCATATATTCAAGAATGTCAAATTCCTTTGCGGACAGCATGATTTCACAGCCGCTGCGCCATGTCCGACGTGAAGCAATGTCAACACGCAGATCAGCCGCCTCAAGAATGTTGGTTGATGCACCTGCGGATTTTCTGACAAGAACACGCAGACGCGCCAGAAGCTCATCAAAGGCAAAGGGCTTGACGAGATAATCCTCTGCGCCTGCGTCCAGTCCTTTGACCCGATCGTCAATGCTGTCTCTGGCAGTGAGAAATATGACTGGGGTTCTGTCACCCTCGGCACGGATTTTTGAAAGCACGTCCAGACCGCTGAGTTTGGGCATCATAATGTCAAGCACCGCCGCGTCATATTCGCCGAGCTTCAGATAATACAGCGCGTCCTCACCGTCATAGCAACGGTCAACGGAATATCCCTCCGCTTCAAGACGCTTGCCGATGACGCGGTTCAAATCTCTTTCATCTTCTGCAACAAGTATTCTCATATGAATTGACCAACCCCCTGTCGTCGCGCTGCGGACATCAGCGTTCCGTCTGACCTGAAAGGTCAGACAGTCATTTCCGGTCCGCGCGCTCCTCTATCCCAAAAAGCTCCGCTTTTCGGGAGCCCTAAACCCCCCGGGCAAGTGCGGTGCACTTGCCGCCCCCCTTTGGAAAAGGGGGGCTTTTCGGGCGATTCGCAGATCGCCCGAAAGGTGAAGTTTCTTTGTTATGCTTTGATTATATCACACATTCAGTAAAATGTACAGTTCGCATTCAATTTATTTCAACCGTCTGTGTTTCTTCGTTCCAGTTTACGCTGAGACCGCAGCTTTCAGATATAAACCTGACGGGAACCAGGGTTCTGTCCTCAGCAGTCATAACAGGGGCTGCCGTGAGGCTCACGGTTTCGCCGTTTTTCTGTGCCGACGTGCTGCCGACCTTCAGTGAAACCGTCACGCCGTTTCCGTAGGCAGTGACTGTCTGCGTATCTTCATTCCACTCAACCGTCATTCCGAGTGCCTCAAATATTGCGCGGAGCGGAACGAGGGTTGTGTCGTTTTCGATAATCGGGCTGGTGTCAAATCTCAGTTCACGGCCCTGGAGCTTCACGCGGATATTATCCGTGCGGTTCTCACGTTCGCCGCGGAAACCGCCGTTTCCTCCGCCGTGTCCGAAGCCGCCGCGTTCTCCGACCGACACCTGTTCTGAGGTCATTTCAACCGCTGCAAGCTCCTTGTCGTTGACTGAAAGTGTATATGTCTCGCCTTTTTTCAGTGTGCTGTCGGAATATACAATGGAATTGAAAGCCTTGACGGCTGTATATTCCGCAACAGTATTTCCGCTGCTGTCGGCAATTGTCAGCACACTGTCTTTTTCAATGCTTTCTGTGAGGTTAACCAGAAATGCACACTGTTCGGATTCGTCGGAGGCGCCGACAGCCATGCCGCTGCTTCCTGCCGCAAGAAGAGTGCCGCCGGAAATAATCATTTCGTCTGCGTCAATTGCACCGTCGCCGTTTGATTCCGGACCGTCAACAATGATGTTTCCGCCTGTGATATACAGCTTTCCGTTTGAATCAATACCGTCGCCCGAGGCACATATTCTGATATTTCCGCCATTAATATAAATGTTTATGTCAGCCCCGTCTGCGCTTTGTGTGTTTTCGCCGCCCTGCGGTAATTCGGGTCTGTCACCGCTCGGCTGACCGCCGTCCTGCGGCAATTCGGGTCTGTCACCGCTCGGCTGACCGCCGTTCTGCGGCAATTCGGGTCTGTCACCGCTCGGCTGAC
>CAKSIW010000023.1 GCA_934463175.1 uncultured Clostridia bacterium
ATATTACCCAGCATTTGTGCATTTGCTATTCTGTTTTCAGAGCAAAGGACAGCTACGCGCCTTTGAGAGATACCCCATTTATCAGCCGCTTCTCTTGCAGACATAACTTCCATATTTCTATACTCCTTATCTATTATAAATAATATTATATTCTAAAACTCGAACAAAAGCAATACCATTTTAAGATTTTTTATATTTTACACAAACACTTTGGGTTCTGATTATCAACACAAAAACACGCATACCACTCCTAAAGTGATATGCGTGTCATGGGTCTTCGCTTTTTATTCGTAATCAACAACATCAATCCAGCGCGAGAGGAACTCCCTCTCCTCCTGTCTGCCCTTGACAAGCTGTGACGCCGCAACAATCGGCAGCCACCGCTGAACATACTGCATTGCCGTATCGCTCTTTTTGCAGAAAAGCTTCATATATTTATCCGCTGTCACGCTGTCGCCGCTCAGGCTGAACAGAAGATATGTCCTTGCAACATCGGCACTCGCGTTTCCCTGTGTTGCATGTGACCAGTCAAGAATATACGGCTCGCCGTCGGGTGTTATTATGACATTGCTCGGATTGAAATCGCCGTGACAGAGCTTTGAATGCTTTTTCATGCCCTCAAGTCTGGTGTGCAGGTCATAGCGCGTTGTCGCGTCCAGTCCCGTCTCGGAAATCTTTCTGTTCATCTTGTCCTTCAGCTTTGTCAGCAGCGGAACACGGCATTCATGAACCTTAATCTGAAGGTCAACAAACTTTTCGAGATACTCATCAAATCTGTCGGTGTTTTCTTTCATCAGAGTGTCGAGAGTTTTTCCGGGGATATATTCCGTGGTTATTGCCCATTTCCCGTCAAACTTGCTGACCTCAAGCAGTTTCGGAATGTTCAGCTCCGTTTCCTCAACCCTTGCCTGATTGAGTGCCTCATTCAATATATTCGCCTTTGAAAAATCGTCGTCGAACACCTTTATTGCACGGTCTCCGTCCTTATACACCGTTTTGTTGTTTCTCACAGCTATAACTTTTTCAAAATTCATCATCTACACTCCCTTCAGATTCAGTTTTTCCTGCCATAATATGCATTCAGATACATCTGCTTGATTTCACTCATCAGCGGATAGCGCGGATTTGCGCCCGTGCACTGGTCGTCAAACGCCTGTTCCGTCATCTCATCGAGCCGGTCTGTGAAATCCTTCTCATCAATTCCGTATTCCTTTATCGTTTCCTTTATGCCGACCCGTGCTTTCAGCTCGTCAACCGCCGCAATCAGTCTTTCCAGCTTTTCCTCGTCCGTCTTGCCGCCGAGTCCGAGTGCGTCCGCAACCTCGGCATATCTTGCAAGGGTGTGCGGGTGGTCATACTGCGAGAACGTTCCCATTTTCACGGGGGTTTCAGACGCATTGAATCTGAGCACCTCGTCAATCAGCAGGGCATTTGCAACGCCGTGGGGCAGGTGGTGGAACGCGCCGAGCTTATGTGCCATTGAGTGGCAAACCCCGAGAAATGCATTCGCAAACGCCATGCCTGCCATTGTTGCGGCATTCGCCATCTTCTCGCGTGCCTTCGGGTCGTTTTGTCCGTTGTCATATGCCTGCGGCAGATATTCAAAAATAATCTTCAGAGCGCGTATTGCAAGCGAGTCGGTGTAGTCCGTTGCAAGCATTGACGCGTATGCCTCCAGCGCGTGCGTCACAGCGTCAATTCCCGATGCCGCAGTCAAGCCCTTTGGTGCAGACATATGGAAATCGGTGTCGATGATTGCCATGTTCGGCAGCAGCTCATAGTCCGCCAAGGGATATTTGACCCCTGTTTCCTCATCGGTGATGACCGCGAACGGCGTCACCTCCGAGCCTGTTCCGGCTGAGGTCGGAATTGCAATGAAATATGCCTTCTCACCCATTTTCGGGAAGGTGTAGACGCGCTTGCGTATATCCACAAATCTCATTGCCATGTCCATGAAGTCCGCTTCGGGGTGTTCGTAAAGAACCCACATGATTTTTCCTGCGTCCATTGCAGAGCCGCCGCCGAGAGCGATTATGCAGTCGGGACGGAATGCGCGCATTTGCTCCGCGCCCTTCTTTGCGCACGCGAGTGTCGGGTCAGGCTCAACCTCAAAGAAGCTCATATGCTCAATTCCCATTTCGTCCAGTTTATCGCAAATCGGCTTTGTGTATCCGTTATTATACAGGAAGCTGTCGGTCACGATGAATGCGCGTTTCTTGCCCATGACCGTTTTCAGCTCATCGAGAGCCACGGGCAGGCAGCCTTTCTTCATATATATTTTCTCGGGTGCTCTGAACCAAAGCATGTTCTCTCTCCTCTCCGCAACGGTTTTTATATTCAGAAGGTGCTTGACGCCGACATTCTCCGAAACCGAGTTTCCGCCCCACGAGCCGCAGCCCAGTGTCAGTGACGGTGCTAAACGGAAATTATAGAGGTCGCCGATTCCGCCCTGTGATGACGGGGTGTTGATTAATATGCGGCAGGTTTTCATTCTTGCGCCGAACACGTCAATTTTTTCTTTTTCGCGAACCGCGTCAACATAGAGCGATGAAGTATGTCCGAAACCGCCGTCCGCAATCAGTCTTTCCGCCTTGTCAAGAGCCTCTTCAAAGCTCTTTGCCTTATACATTGCAAGCACGGGCGACAGCTTTTCATGAGCGAACTCCTCGGACAGCTCAACCGATTCAACCTCGCCAATCAGAATTTTTGCGTCCTCGGGAACGGTGACACCTGCAAGAGCCGCAATTGTATGTGCCTTCTGACCGACGATTTTTGCGTTGAGCGCGCCGTTTATTATAATCGTCTTTCTGACCTTTTCAAGCTCATCGGGTTTCAGGAAATAGCAGCCGCGCGCCGCAAATTCATTTTTAACTTCCTTATATATATTATCAAGAACAATCACGCTCTGTTCCGACGCGCAAATCATTCCGTTGTCAAAGGTCTTGGAATGAATGATTGAGTTGACGGCGAGCAGAATGTCCGCGCTGTCGTCAATAATTGCGGGAGTGTTTCCTGCGCCGACGCCGAGAGCGGGCTTGCCTGACGAATATGCCGCTTTGACCATTCCGGGGCCTCCCGTTGCGAGAATGATGTCCGCCTCTTTCATGACAAGATTGGTGAGTTCAAGGCTCGGCACGTCAATCCAGTCGATGATTCCCTCGGGCGCACCTGCTGCAACCGCCGCTTCAAGCACGACCTTTGCCGCAGCAATTGTGCTGAGTTTTGCTCTCGGGTGCGGACTGATTATGATTGCATTCCGCGTTTTCAGGGCAATGAGTGTTTTGAAAATTGCGGTTGAGGTTGGATTTGTGGTCGGAATAACCGCCGCAATGACACCAATCGGCTCGGCAATTTTTTTCATGCCGTATGCCTTATCCTCCTCAATGACGCCGCATGTTTTTGTGTTTTTGTATGCGTTGTAAATATACTCCGCCGCGTAGTGGTTCTTGATGACCTTGTCCTCAACAACACCCATGCCCGTCTCCTCAACAGCCATTTTTGCAAGCATAATTCTTTGTTTGTTTGCTGCCGATGCCGCCGCAAGAAAAATCCTGTCAACCTCCTCCTGCGTGTATGACGAGAACTTCCGCTGCGCCTCCCTGAGCCGTGCCAGTGCCGTCTCGAGAGCCTCTGTGTTTTCAATAACAGTATAGTTTTTCATATTCCTCACATACCTTTCTGTCCGCAGTGTCAGATGTCCTAACCCGATTTTAAAAGGTGGATTTCCGTTCAGGCGGTGTTAAACACTTGGCAAGCCTTCAAGAATTACCTCCGTTTTTGCCTTCCATGAACAAAATCCGCACTCCTAAAGGTCCTTGGTCTCAATCGTATAACTGCCATCAGGTTAAGCCCTGTGTGCATTCCGTCCGCGGACAGGCGGAATGCATGTTAATTATGCCTTAGTTTACCCTTTTTTCTTCTCTTTAATCAATATCGGAAATGTTTGTTAAAATTTTAACACTCTTTCTGATATTATTATATCACTCTGTTTTGAAATTGTCAACAGTTTTTGCGAATTACAAAATTTAGTTATAATCTGCAATAAAAAATACATCAATTGCAAGGAAATTGCGTGAAAATTATTGTACTATATAAATATAGGTATAATTCAATGAAAATATGAAAGGAGTTCATGACATTGCTGACCTTAGAGATCAAGGATATTAACAGCTCGGTCATATGCCGCGGAAGCGGTGAGAGTATTGAGCTTGAATACAACGGTGAGTTCCGCGAGGGTGACACAGTCTGCATTCACCTTGAGGACACCGATTTCATTGCGGTTCAGCTTGACGAAACGATGTGCGAGAGCATTGTTTTCGTTCCGAATCACAGCTTTGTTTTCACCGTTCCGTACGGAAAGCTCCGCGCAGGATATGCCCCCGAGGCTTTTCTCGGCGGCACGCACATTCTGAAGGCGCGCATTCCGTCCGATGACGAGATATATTCGCGCCGCGTCATATCGCTCAACTCTCACGATATGCACGGTGAATCAAAAAGCTTTCCGCACGCCGAGGCAAACTTTGTCACGCGCGGCGAGCCGTGTTTCTTTGAGCGCAACGCGATTGACGGAGTTCATGACAACACATCTCACGGAGCATATCCGTTCCATTCGTGGGCAGCAGGAGCGCGTGAGGACATGGACTATTACATATATTTCGGCAGACCCGTTGAGGTTGACGAGGCGGTTTTCTGGCTGCGTGCCGATTTTCCGCACGACACCTACTGGAAATCTCTCGAAATTGAATTTTCCGATTCATCGCGCGTTGAAGCAAGCTTTGAAATGACCGCAGACGGTCAATCGGTTAAGTTTGACAAAAGAACAACCGAATATATTCACCTGACAGGCTTCCGCCAGGCGGCAAATCCGCTGTCATGGGCAGCACTGTCACAGGTTGCGGTATACGGTTCATATATTAAGGAGGATTTGAGTAAAATGGAAGTCAGAAACGCATCAAACGCAAAGGACGTTAAGCACTACACAACAGACAGACTCAGAGAGGAGTTCCACATCAGCAAGCTGTTCACAAAGGACAACATCAGAATGGTATACAGCCACATTGACAGAATCATCACAGCAGGCGTTATGCCCGTTGTTCAGACTCTGAAGCTGGAAGCAGGCAAGGAGCTTGCTGCGGAATATTTCCTCCAGAGACGTGAGATGGGCTGCATCAACATCGGCGGCAAAGGCACAATCACTGTTGACGGCACGGAATATGTCATGGAACCGCGTGACGGTATCTACATCGGCATGGGCAACCGCGACATCACCTTCAAGAGCGAAGATCCCGAGAACCCTGCTAAGTTCTATGTCAGCTCCTGCCCCGCGCACAAGTCATATCCGATTGTCAAGATTGACATTTCAAAGGCTAAAAAAGTTCCGTGCGGTTCGGTTGAGGACTGCAACAAGCGTGTCATCAATCAGTATATTCACCCCGAGGTTATGCAGAGCTGCCAGCTCTCAATGGGTCTCACACAGCTTGAGCCGGGTTCAAACTGGAACACGATGCCCTGCCACACTCATGACAGGCGCATGGAGGTTTATCTCTATCTTGACATGGGCGAGGACGATGTTGTATTCCACATGATGGGCGAGCCGAATGAGACACGCCACATCATCATGCACAATGAGGAAGCCGTTATTTCGCCGAGCTGGTCAATTCACAGCGGTGTCGGCACAAAGGCATATTCCTTCATCTGGGCAATGTGCGGCGAGAACCAGGAATTCACAGATATGGATCATATCGCAACAAAGGATTTAAGGTAACACCGATAGATTTCACCCATTGAAAAGCAGCGTTTGACGAAAGTCAAACGCTGCTTTTCTCTGTTATATATTCCCTGATTGCTTTCTCAACTGCCCGAACCTCCGACAAAAAAGCGTCGGCGGATATGCGCAGTGCGCCGTTCCCGAGAATAATCAGTTGTTCCATATTATCGGACGTTGCAACCCTGACGCTGTGGTTTCGGCTCAGCGCGTGCGACACTCTCTCGATATAGCTGTCGGCGGTTTCTGCCTCTTTTGTGTATATGACGCTTATGCCGCCATGCTTTTCAAGCTTTTCGCAGCCGCCCTTGACGCGGTATGCGTCAAACACCAGAATGACCTCACAGCGGCGGAAACCGCGGTAGTTGCACAGCGTATTAATCAGGCTGCTCCTTGCAAGGTCAAGGTTGTCCTCCGCCTGCTTCTTCAGCCAATCCCATGCAAAAATAATGTTATAGCCGTCAACCAGCAAATATTCCGTGCCGTCCTTGGAACGGCTTTTGAGACTCTTAGCCGGTTTTTCGTTCTTAGGCTGTTTTTCGGTCGTTGCGGACGTCTTAATCGGATTTTCGTTATTAGTCGGTTTTTCGGTCGGTACGGGATTTTTCACCGTCCTCATCGCATCGCGTTCACGGCGTTTTATCGGTCCGTAGGTGCGTTCAAATATTTTCATCAGCTCCGCGTCCTCGGACACGGTATCGATAAATTCACGGACACGCACAGCCGAAATCGGCTCAGGCTCTGAATTTTCTTCCGCAAGCACCCGTCCGATGTGCATATAGCCGAACACTTCATCCCATTTCACCAAAAATCCTGCACCGTGTGAGCAGAACACGGAATCCGCAGTATTTTCAACGTCTCTCTCGCAGTCATAGCCGATTTCCGAAATAACCGCGTCGGCATTATGGCATGGGGCATATTCCTTCAGCGTGCAGAAAAGTCTCCCTTTTCCGCGCGTATATTCCGTGACCGCGGCATGATAGCCTTGCAGCTCCGACGCAGGAGCAGTGCCCGAAAGCCGCGCCGTGTCTCCGTTATTCTCAGGCGGCAGACAGTCTCCGCCCATCAGCCGAATGTCGGTCATTGCACGTCCGACGCAATCACTCGGAACTTCAAGCTGAAATTCATACCACGGCTCAAGCAGAACGCTCTCCGCACTCATCAGCCCCTGTCGGACCGCACGGTATACCGCCTGACGGAAATCTCCGCCTTCGGTGTGCTTTTTGTGCGCTCTGCCCGCGATCAGGCTTATTTTTATATCCGTCACGGGCGAACCCGTCAAAACTCCTATATGCGTTTTCTCTTTGAGGTGAGTCATGATAAGCCTTTGCCAATTGCGGTCAAGCTCGTCCTCAGACACTCGGCATTCAAACCGAACGCCGCTTCCCCTCGGCAGCGGTTCAAGTGCCAGATGAACCTCCGCATAGTGTCTGAGCGGCTCATAGTGACCGACGCCCTCAACCTTGTTTGCGATTGTCTCCTTATACACAATGCTGCCTTCGCCGAACTCCGTTTCCATGCCGAACCGCTCACGCAGAATCCGCGCAAGAACCTCCTTCTGAATCTCACCCATGAGCCGCACATGAATTTCACCGAGCTGTTCATTCCATATGACATGAAGCTGCGGATCTTCCTCCTCCAGCCTTCTCAGATTTCCGAGAGCCGTGTGAATGTCTGCGCCCGATTTCACGTCAACGCGGTATGTCATGACGGGTTCAAGCAGCTGTGCGCCCCCGTCTGCCGCCGCGCCCAAGCCCTGACCTGCATATGTTTTTGAAAGTCCCGTAACCGCACAGATTGTTCCTGCCTCGGCAGTCTCGGATGCGGAAAACTTTTCACCGGAATATATGCGTATCCGATTCACCTTTTCGCACCACTCCGCACCGTCCTCAGACACGCCGCAAAGCTGTCCGCGCACTTTCAGCACACCGCCCGTGACCTTCAGATGTGTCAGCCTTTCGCCCCTGCTGTCGGTTGTGATTTTGAAAACGCGCGCGGCAAACTCCGTGCCGTATTCCTTCTTCAATGTATATTCGTCAATTCCCGAAAGCAGCTCCGCAACACCCTTACATTTCAGAGCCGAACCGAAATAGCACGGAAAAACATTTCGGTTCAAAACCGCTTCGGCGATTGTTTCACTTTCAAGGCTGCCGCATTTCAAAAATTCCTCCATTGCCGTCTCACTGCACATTGCAATGTTTTCGTTCCGCTGTGCCTTATTCATCCCGGAAAAATTCACGCATGAGTCACTCAGTCTTGACGCAAGCTCCGCCATCAGTTCTTTTTCATCAGCCTTGGCAATGTCTGTTTTGTTTATGAAAATGAAGGTCGGAACTCCATAGCACGTCAAAAGCCGCCACAGTGTTTCGGTGTGGCTTTGAACTCCGTCCGATGCGCTGATGACCAGAACGGCATAATCAAGAACCCTCAGCACTCTCTCGGTTTCAGCCGAAAAATCCACATGTCCCGGCGTGTCAAGCAGTGTGACCTCGGTGTTTTCAAGCGACAGCTGTGCCTGCTTTGAAAATATTGTTATTCCGCGGTCACGCTCAATCCCGTGAGTATCCAGAAAAGTGTCCCTGTGGTCAACTCTGCCCTGTTTTCGGATTTCGCCCGAAAGATAGAGCATACATTCCGAAAGTGTTGTCTTGCCCGAGTCAACATGAGCAAGTATTCCGATTACCGTTTTTTTCTTCATTCCCGTCTCCTTTGAGCTGATATCAGCTTTCCGAACCCGATCAAAAATCGGATAACCGATATCAAATTAACCAAAACCGCAAAAACACAGCCGCGGACAAAATGCCCGTGCTGTGTTTTTTGCCACCCGATCAGCTTTCCTTATTCAGGCTTTTCCTCGCTCAGCTTAACACTGACTGTCTGCGTCAGTCCTGTGCTGTATTTCCATATTTCAAGGCTCATTGTCTCGCCCGGCTTGTGCGAATCCTTAATCTTGTTCAGCTCATCGGTGGTCTTGACAGCCTTTCCGTCAGCCTTTGTGATTATATCGCCCTGCTCAAGACCCGCAATTTCAGCACCGCTGCCCGTCTGAGCCGCCATGACCTGAACGCCTGTCGGCCAGCCCTGACGCTTTGCCATGTAATCCGTGACATCACGGCTTGTTATTCCGATGACAGGTCTGCCCTTGACATAGCCATATTTAATCAGATCCTGAATTATCGGCTTTGCCGTTGAAATCGGAATTGCAAAGCCCATGCCCTCAACAGACGACGACGCAATCTTAACCGAGTTGATTCCGATGACCTGACCGTATCCGTTAACCAGCGCACCGCCCGAGTTACCTTCGTTTATTGCCGCGTCGGTCTGAATGACAGTCATTGTTCTGTTCTCAACCGTTATGGTTCTGTTGGTTGCGCTGATAATTCCCTGTGTCACGCTTCCGAAAAAGCTCATTCCCAGAGGATTTCCAATTGCAACCGCCTTTTCGCCAACCTCAACCTTTGAAGAATCGCCAAGCTCCGCAACAGTCAGAGCCTCGTTCGGCTGAATCTTGATGACCGCAAGGTCTGTCTTTGAATCCGCGCCGATGACCTTTGCGTCATATTCCGAACCGGTGTTCAGAGAAACCTTGACCGATGACGCGCCGTCAATGACGTGGTTGTTTGTGATGATATATCCGTCCTCACTGATTATGATACCCGAACCAGAGCCTTCCGATGTGGTCGCGGTTCCGAATATGCTCATTCCGCCCTGAATCGTGCTGACGATTCCGACAACAGCGGGTCCGACCTTCTTTGCAATATCGGTTGTTGCAAGCTCCGTACCCGTTGTGACGGTCTGCTTTGCACCCTTTGAATCATCGGTGTTTTCGGCAAGCGACTCAACAACCTTTGCCTTGTTTCCACTTCCGATTCTGCCTGAGCCCATGTTATATCCGACCGCAAACAGTCCGCCGAGAGCTGCCATGTTCACAACCGCCGCCGCAACGGCAATTGCAACATATCTCTTGAATCCAAACTTTTTCCTGTTGATATGTTCGCTCACAGGTCTTGTTTTAAGCGCGGTACAGACAGCCGACCTCTGCCAGTCGTCCTCGTTCCAGCTTGTTTTGTTTTCAGTTTTCACTTCATATGTCCCGTTTTCCGCATTCACAACGCTGTCACGAGCTTCATCTTCATTATAATTGTTTTTTTCAAATTCGTTCATATATGCCGCATCCTTTCTTTATATTACACCTTCAAAAACATCTCTTTGTTTTTGTTAATCATAATATAACACTGATTTATTACGATTTTATGAATAATCTGCTAAAAATTTTTTAAAGTTAAGCCCTGTCAAGACGGAACGAAAATTCCGCATATTCGCCCTCACGGCTGCTGACTTTGATGTCCTTGCCGTGACTGTTTAATATATCCTTAACAATATACAGCCCGATTCCCGTTCCGTTTCGGTTTATCGAGCGCGAACGGTCAACCTTATAGAACCGTTCAAAAATCATCTTCAGTTCATTCTCCGCAATGCCGCAGCCCGTGTTGTATACCGAAACCTGCGCCTCCTGCTGGACACACTTCACGCTGACCTTAATTTCGCCGCCCTCATTGGTGAATTTAATCGCGTTGTCAAGCAAATTGGTGAGAACACGTCTGATTGAGTCAACGTCCGCCCTCACAAAACAGCTTTCGTCATCAAACTCAATGCTGACATTTATGCCCTTTTCCTCAATCCTGTTTTCAAAATTAATCACCGTGCGCCGAATCACTTCATTTATATCAAAATCGGTCATTTCAAGCTGAAGCTTTCCGTTTTTCAGCCGTGTTATGTCGAGAAATGAATTTACAAGTGATGACAGCCGCGTGATTTCGTCCTTGACAATCACGAGATAGTCACGCTGTCTTTCGGGAGGAATTGTATCGTCCAGAATCCCGTCCACAAAGCCCGCAATCGTTGTCATCGGCGTTCTCAGCTCATGGGACACGTCCGAAATGAAGCTTTCGCGAACCTCGTCCGCACGTTCAAGGTCGGACGCCATATCGTTGAAGGTGTGAGCCAGCTCGCTTATCTCGGTTATATTATATCCCTTTCTGCCCTCTTCAACACGGCTTGAGTAGTCGCCCTTTGCAAATTTTTTTGCAGCAGTCCCGATTTGCTTGATCAGCTGTGAAATTTTCCGCGAAACCGCAAAAGAAAAAATAAACGTCACAAAGACAACAAAAAGAATCGAAAGTCCGATTATCCTCGAAATCTGGAGCTTCATTCTGTTCATTTCGGGAACGGTTGAGCTGATGAAAACCGCGCCGATGACATCTCTGTTTGCGCCGTTCACAACAGGAACCTGAAGCGTGAACATCTCGGTTCTGTAGATTCCGCCGAGTGTTCCGCTGACAAAGCTCTCACGGTTTGACAAAACCTCGGAGCAATACTCCGCTGCGACATACTTTATGCTCTGGTCATATACCGCGGAATCCGCCGATGCCATGATGACTTTTCTGTCCTTGTCAATGATGAGAATGTTCTTGTCGGTGCTTCTTGAAAATCCGTAGAGAAAATTCTCCAGACGCTCCACGCTTGTTCCGCTGTCAATGAAGCTTGCAATCGCCTTGGCATTGTCCTTCAGCGTGTCAACGCGTTCCTTATAGATATATTTGGAAATCAGCATATATTCCACAAGTGCCATTGACATGATGCCCAAAACAACAATTATTATATTGACCGAAAAAATTCTTGAAAATACACTCTTTTTCAAAGGCTGCCCACCACTTTTTCATTCAGATTTAACTTCCCTGCTGTCTGACTTCAAACTTGTAGCCGACCCCCCAAACGGTTTTAAGCTGCCATGTGCTGTCCTTCGGCTTGTCATCGCCCTCGATTTTTTCGCGTATGCGCTTGATGTGCACATCAACCGTCCGCGAATCGCCGAAAAATTCATATCCCCAGATTTCGTCAAGAAGCTGATCGCGTGTGAAAACCTTGTTAGGATTCTTCGCGAGAAAATACAGAAGCTCAAACTCCTTCGGCGGAAGCTCCAGTCTTTTTCCTCCGAGATACACCTCATAGGTCTCCTGATTTATGCTCAGTCCTTCAAATGCCAGCTCTCGGCTCGCCGTCTTTTCTTCCTCCGCGGGCGCGCTCCGCCTCAGCACCGCTTTTATGCGTGCAACAAGCTCCTTCGGCTCAAAAGGCTTCACAATATAGTCATCTGCCCCAAGCTCAAGTCCCAGAACCTTGTCGAACACCTCGCCCTTTGCGGTCAGCATAATCACGGGAACATCGGACTCCGCCCGTATCTCGCGGCAAACCTGCCAGCCGTCCTTTCCCGGGAGCATTACGTCAAGAATCACAATTGCAGGGTGAAGCTCCCTGAATCTTTCAACCGCGCTCTTTCCGTCATATACCGTGCAGGCGGTGTAGCCCTCCTTTTCGACATAAAGGCGGATAAGCTCGCAAATATTTTTTTCATCGTCAACAATCAAAACAAGGTTATTCATTTGAATCTTTCCTTACTTATGTTATTATTCAAATCTACTTATGATATGTCTTGCCCCCGGCAATTGTAAACGCTCTGTAAATCTGCTCCGACAAAATAACACGCATCAGCATGTGCGGAAACGTCATTTCGGAAAAGCTCAGCCGCAGCCGTGCCATTGCCTTGATTTCCTCCGAAAGACCGAGAGACCCTCCGATGACAAAGACAACATGACTGATTCCCGAAACCGCATACTCCGAAAGCAGCTGCGAAAATCTCTCCGACGAAAGCTGCTTTCCCTCAACACAAAGCGCAATCACCGCCGCGCCCTTCGGTATTTTTGCCGCAATCCGTTCGCCCTCGCGGCAAAGCACCGTCTCACGTTCACGTTCTGTCGGATTGTCGGGCGTTTTCTCGTCCTTAACCTCAACAATCTCAAAACGGCAGTATGCACTCAGCCGCTTTGAATATTCCTCCACCGCCGCCGAGAAAAACTTTTCTTTAATCTTTCCCGCAGCAATAATTGTCACACTCAGCATTATGGCTGAAAATAGTAGCCCACGCCGCGTTTTGTCATGATATACCGCGGCTCTGAAGGGTCGTCCTCAATCTTTTCTCTCAGACGTCTCACCGTGACATCAACCGTGCGCACGTCACCGTAATATTCATAATCCCAAACGCTCTCCAGCAGGCTCTGCCTTGAAAACACCTTGTTCGGCTGGCTTGCAAGAAACTTTATCAAATCAAATTCGCGTATCGTCAGTTCAACCAGTCTGTCGTTCTTATACAGCTCATACCGGTTGAAATCCAAGGTGAAGCAGCTCACGCGGAGCTTCTCCGTCTGTTCGGGTGCGCGGTCGGTGAACACGCCCGAGCTTCGTCTCACATTTGCCTTTATTCTCGCCATCAGCTCTCTTATGCTGAACGGCTTTGTGATATAGTCATCGGCACCGAGTTCAAGACCCAGAACCTTGTCAAGTTCTTCCTCGCGCGCCGTCAGCATAATGATCGGCACGGACGATTTCTCGCGTATTTTCTTGCACACCGAAAAACCGTCAAGCTTAGGCAGCATGACATCAAGAAGAATCAAATCGGGTTCAACCTGCGATGCCTTGCTGACAGCTTCCTCGCCGTCATATGCCTCAAACACCACATATCCCTCTTTGCGGAGATTTATTTTCAGAATTTCAACAATCGGTCTTTCATCATCAACAACCAAAATCTTTTTATCCAACTCACTCACCCCTGTTCACAGGATTTATGCGCGGCTGTCAATATCCGACATAACCGAGCGGATCAACATACGCGCCGTTTTTCTTCACTTCAAAATGCAAGTGTGTTCCCGTACTTCTGCCCGTGTTTCCCATTTTTGCAATCACATCGCCCTTTGCAACACGGTCGCCCACGCTGACGCACAGCGATGCACAGTGACCGTATGCGGTCTGATAGCCGTTTTCATGGTTTATGACAACATAGTTTCCGTATCCCGACATCCAGCCCGAATATGTCACCACGCCGCCGTCCGCCGCCTTTATGTTTGAATTGTATGAACCTGCAATGTCAATTCCGGTGTGCCGTCTGCCCCAGCGTGCGCCGTAGCGCGAGGACAGGCTGCCGAAGGTCGGATTTATGAACGTTCCCGAGCCTGTTGTCGGCGGACGTTTTTTTGTTCCGATTTTTTCAACCTGAGCCACCGGTGCTTCAATTGTCTCGCTTTCAATGACCTGCTTTTCGGTTTCAACACCGTTTATTTTCGTTATCTTTGCCAGAACCCTTGCGCTGCCCTGCTTGCCTTCACGGGCAACAACGGTTGTGTTTTCATATATTGTGTCATCATTGATTTTTTCAACCTCATACGGAACAGGCTCAACCTGTGAAACGGTCTGAACACTCTTCACGGAAAGCCGCGGAACGGACTCCTCAACACGGATTTCCATTCCCACCTTAATGTTTTCGGAAAGGCTTTCGTTGATTGTGAGCAAATGCTCAACCGATGTTCCGTATGCCGACGCAATGCTCCAAAGCGTGTCGCCCTGCTGCACGGTGTATTTTCCAAGCTCCTTTTCGTTCCCCGAAAGAATTTCAAGAGCCTCCTCGGGAGTCTCCAGCATTCCGATATGCAGAAATTCCTTTTTAACCTCAACCTTTTCGCAGAAGTCAACCGTCATATCGTCTGTTATTTCCTCTCCTGCATAACGCTGCTTATACTTTGCAAGAACCCAGTCCGCAGCCTCACTGCCCGAAACGCCGAACAGAGCCTCACCGCCGACATAAACGGCATAGCCCTCAACCATGGTGTCAACATTTGCAAAAAGCGCGTCCCTCATCTCGGACTTTCCGCTCAGCTTTTTGTTTGAAACCAGTCTTCTCACGAATGCAGGATTTTTCTCATATTCATAATCCGCGCCGAGATATTCGCGAAGGCTTGCGCCAACCTCGTCAATTGCCTCATAAACCTCCGCCTTGTCAGTCACCAAACCAATGTTTTCACCGTCAACAATGACCTCATAGCCAAGGCTGAAATCAAACGCGTTGACCGCCAGACAAATTGCCGCCGCCGCAAAAAGCGTGACCGCACCGCCGGCAATCTGGGGACGCAGCTCCTGCCACAGCCTTGCGGCGTGAGCGGAATATGCACTTCTCCTTCTTCTGCCGCCGCGCTTTGCCGCGCCCTTTATTATATCCGCAAATCCGCCGAACACGGATCTTTCTTCCTTCCTGTCCTTCAATATCTCATCGGGAGTGAAAACCTGAATGCCGCACTCCTCCGAAGAATTATTCTGTGAACTCAAAAAACCACCTCTTGATTATTTCTCTGTAAAACATACTATATCAGCATAACATACAATTATTAATACTTTTTGAAATATATGTTACAATTATGTTACACAATTGTTACAATTTCTTTTATTGTACACCAAACCGAATAAAAAATCAAGTCTTTTTGAAGGTTTTGGTGAAAATATTTTCAAAAATAGCTATAAATTAGGAATTTTCCGATTGACTAACGTGTAATAAAATGATATACTTAATTATTGTTTAAAAAATAAAAATGGAGGCATATTGCTATGAGTGAAATCAAAAACGCAGAAAAAATTGTTGAAATCCTGCACAAGAACTGTAAACTTTCTTTGGAGCAAGTCGCCGCCATGCTTGACATGACCGTTCCCGAGGTCGGAGAGGCAATTGACGCACTCGAAAAGAACGGCACAATTATGGGCTACGGCGCAATTGTCAACCGCGAAAAAATCGCGGGGCCCGACAGCGTTACGGCATATATTGAGCTTAAAGTGACCCCCCAGCGTCACAACGGCTTCAACCGTATTGCGGAAAGAATTTATCAGTATCCCGAGGTCAAATCACTCAATCTGATGAGCGGAAGCTATGATTTCGGTCTCACCGTTGAGGGTAATAATATAAAGGATATTTCTCTGTTCGTCTCGGAGCATCTCGCACCGATGGAATCAATCCAGAGCACCGCAACCCACTTTGTTCTGAAACGCTATAAGGACGACGGGGTTATATTCACCGCAAAAAACGATGACGAAAGGGAGGTCATTTCCCTATGAGCTTTAATCCGAAATCCGCTCTGAACGAAACCGTGCGGAGCATACCGCCGTCGGGAATACGTAAATTCTTTGACATTGCGGCGGAAATGAAGGACGCAATTTCTCTCGGCGTCGGCGAACCCGATTTTGTCACACCGTGGCATATACGCGACGAGGGAATATATTCCCTTGAACAGGGTCACACCCACTACACATCAAACAAGGGTCTCTCGGAGCTTCGCCTCGAAATCGGGAACTATCTCGGGCGGCGGTTCAATCTTTCATATGACGGAATGACGCAGGCAATTGTGACAGTCGGCGGCAGCGAGGCAATCGACCTTTTTCTGCGTTCGGTTCTCGAACCGGGCGACGAGGTTCTGATTCCCGAACCGAGCTTTGTGTGCTACAAGCCCTTGACCCGTCTTGCAGGCGGCGTTGCCGTTACGATCACGACCGCTGCGGAAAACAATTTCAAGCTGACCGCAGACGAGCTTCGTGCGGCGATAACACCGAGAACAAAGGTTCTTGTTCTGCCGTATCCGAACAACCCGACAGGCGCGGTCATGACACGGAGCGACCTTGAAGAAATCGCCGGGGTTCTGCGCAAAACCGATATTATGGTTTTGTCTGACGAAATATATGCGGAGCTGACCTACGGCAGAAAGCATGTTTCAGTCGCGTCAATCGACGGCATGTATGAACGCACCGTCATTGTCAGCGGCTTTTCAAAGGCATATGCAATGACAGGCTGGCGTCTCGGCTATGCCTGCGGACACCCCGACATCATTTCGGCAATGACCAAGGTTCACCAATATGCGATTATGTCCGCTCCGACAACCGCGCAGTATGCCGCAATCGAGGCACTCCGCTGCGGCGATGCCGACATTGAAGCAATGCGCGAGGAATATGACCGCAGACGGCGCGTCATGGTGCAGGGCTTCAATGACATGGGTCTTGACTGCTTTGAGCCGGAGGGCGCGTTCTATGCCTTTCCGTGCATAATGCGCACCGGTCTTTCGTCATCCGACTTCTGCGAAAAGCTGCTCTACGGCAAAAAGGTTGCCGTGATACCCGGAACAGCATTCGGCAGCAGCGGCGAGGGCTTTGTCCGCTGTTCATATGCATATTCGCTTGACAACATAAACGAGGCTCTCAGCAGAATTGAAGCATTCATTAAACAGTGAGGAAGTCTGAGCATGAGTTTTTTATATGACACACACGCACATCTTGATGATGAGCAATTTGACGGCGACCGCGAAGCGGTCATTGAGAACATCAGAAAATCGGGCGTCGGTCCGGTCAACAATATCGGGTCGGACATTGAAAGCTCCCGCGCGAGCATTGCACTTGCGGAAAAATATGACTTTATCTATGCCGCGGTCGGTGTTCACCCGAGCGAAACGGGAAAAATGACCTTGGAGGACATTGACACCCTCCGTTCGCTTGCGGCGCACGAAAAGGCTGTTGCAATCGGCGAAATCGGGCTTGACTATCACTATGACGGCACCGATTCGGAGACACAGAAGAAATGGTTCCGCCTCCAGCTTGCGCTTGCCAAAGAACTGGACATGCCCGTTGTGATTCACGACAGGGAATCAAAGGGCGAGTGCCTTTCAATTCTGAAGGAATCGGGAATCAGACGTGCGGTGATTCACTGCTTTTCCGGCAGTGCCGAAACCGCCGCGGAGCTTGTCCGTCTCGGGTTTCACATATCCTTCACCGGTGTTGTGACCTTCAAGAATGCAAGACGCGCAATTGAAGCTCTCCGCGTCACACCGATTGAACGGCTTTTCATCGAAACGGACTGTCCGTATATGTCGCCCGAGCCATACCGCGGAACGCGGAACGACAGCAGCAGAGTCATCAGGGTCGCGGAAAAAATCGCGGAGGTCAAGGGAATGGATTTGGACGAGGTGATTGAGAAAACCGCCGAAAATGCCATGCGGTTTTTCGGGACAAGCCTGCCGCGGACAATTTGAGCTTTTGGTTTTGTAAAAATTAATTTTAAATATATCAGCCGCCTTGTGCGGCGGAACGGAGTATGAATTATGCAGTTTCTTTTGGAAGGATTTATGGCTGTGACATGGCAGCAGCTTGTCATGTATGCGGTCGGAATCGCACTCATTTATCTCGCAATCGGCAAGGACTATGAGCCTGCGCTGCTTCTGCCAATGGGCTTCGGCGCAATTCTGGTCAACCTGCCGTTTTCGGGAGTTCTCAATCAGAACATTGAAGGAATCGGCGAGGTGCGCGGAATCATCGAATGGCTCTATAATCTCGGGATTGAATCCTCCGAGGCAATGCCTCTTCTGTTGTTCATCGGAATCGGCGCGATGATTGATTTCGGGCCTCTGCTTTCAAATCCGAAAATGTTCCTGTTCGGTGCGGCAGCACAGTTCGGAATATTTTTCACAATCTCGCTTGCGGTTCTTCTCGGCTTTGACCTCAAAGACAGCGCGGCAATCGGAATCATCGGCGCAGCCGACGGTCCGACCTCCATTCTCGTCTCACAGGTTCTCAAATCGAAATATGTCGGTCCTATTGCGGTTGCGGCATATTCCTACATGGCACTTGTGCCGATAATCCAGCCGGCTGCAATTAAGGCGGTCACAACCAAGCGCGACAGGCAGATTAAAATGCCGTATAACCCCAAAAAGGTTTCGCGTTTTCTCAGAATTGCATTTCCGATTATGGTCACAATCATTGCAGGCTTCATCGCACCGACCTCGGTTGCGCTTGTCGGTTTCCTGATGTTCGGAAATCTTCTGCGCGAATGCGGAGTTTTGAATTCGCTTTCGGAATCCGCGCAGAATGTTCTCGCAAATCTGATCACGCTGCTTTTGGGAATCACAATCTCATTCAGCATGGTTGCGGAGGATTTTGTCAATCTGAACACTCTTCTGATTATGGGACTCGGGCTTGTTGCCTTTGTTTTTGACTCGGTTGCAGGTGTGCTTTTTGCAAAATTCCTGAATCTGTTCACGAAAAACAAGGTCAACCCTATGGTCGGCGCGGCAGGTATTTCGGCATTCCCGATGTCGGCGCGTGTTGTGCAGAAGCTCGGACTTGAGGCTGACAATCAGAACCATTTGCTCATGCACGCGGTCGGTGCGAATGTTTCGGGTCAGATTGCCTCTGTGCTTGCAGGCGGCATGATTCTGAACCTGCTGCCGCAGCTGATCAAATAAACTGAAGGACTACTTGCCGCAAAACCGCGGCGGAACGGAGAGATTGATATGAATGTAAACACGGAAGCACTCCGGACATCATTTTTGCTGATGGGACAGGGTATGCTTGGAATTTTCCTTGTTCTGGCAGCCATTGCACTGATTGTATGGCTGTTTACCAATTTTTCAAAATAAAAAACAAGGCTGTTTGAAAAGTCACTTGACTTTTCAAACAGCCTTTTAATTCAAACAGCGTCTTTCCCCCAACGGAGGCTGCCGCGGACAGATTTTTGATTTATCCCAACTATCCCTGATGGATTATGTCGGCAAACTGTGCACCCGTAATCCTTTCAAGGTCGCGCGGCGACATCTTCATCTGTGCTCCGAGACGCCCTCCGCTGAACATGATTTTGTCAAACCCGAGTGCACTTTCGTGAACAACAGTCCGAAACTGCTTTTTCATTCCGATCGGGCTGCAGCCTCCGCGCACATATCCCGTCAGACCGAAGATTTCCTTGACATGTATCATTTCAAGCGATTTTTCGCCGAACACCTTTGCCGCCTTTTTCAAGTCAAGCTCACACGCAACGGGAACAACGCACACAAAATATTCACGGCTTTTTCCCTGTGTCACCAGTGTTTTGAAGGTCTGCTCCGCAGGCTGTCCCACCTTCTGTGCAATTGAAACGCCGTCCATGAACTCCGCACAGTCATAGGTCAGAACCTCAAAATCCGCTTTTTTCGACTCCGCAATCCTCATTGCATTTGTCTTGTTCTTATCCTTTGCCATTCACAATCCGCTTCTTTCCGTTTTTTTGACTATAGCATAAGTTATTATAAATCATTTTAAAAAATTTATCAAGTCTGTGGCAAAAAAGTTTTCAATTAACTGTGAAAATTGCTAAATTTTTAAAATTTGCAAAGTTTCTCTTGCAGATATTATTAATAAGTGGTAATATTATACTGGGTTAGATTTGAACTTATTTGAAAGGAGGCGTACGGAATGTCGTCAGGATTTGTTTGTTTAATGGGTATGGGAATTGTGTTCGCAGGTCTCATATGCTTGGTTATAATATGCAACATTATGGGTCTCCTGGTGAGAAAGCTGGAAAAACCCGGGAAGCAAAACGCAGAAGCATCTGCACCTGCTCCCGTTTCAGCTCCGGCACAGCAGACGGCGGCTGCAATGCCGCAGAGTGAAAAACGTGCGGTCATCGCAGGCGTGTGCAGCGTTATTGCGGAGGAGCTCGGCACGGATGTCAGCAGCATAAGAGTGCTGTCATTCAAAAAAGTGTGATTTCGCACTTCAAAGCATTTTTGTAAATTAAAAAAACGGAGGTATTTCTTATGAAAAAGTATAAGGTAAACGTGAACGGAACGGCATATGAAATTGAAATCGAGCTTATGAGCGAAAGCGACGCGGCAGCGGCAAAGAGCGCGGCACCGGCAGCAGCTCCGGCACCCGCACCGGCGGCAGCACCCGCTGCAACAGGCGCAGGCGAGCAGATCACAAGCCCCATGCCCGGAACAATTCTTTCCGTCAACGTTAAGGCAGGAGACGCAGTTAAAAAGGGTCAGGTTCTCATGATTCTTGAAGCAATGAAAATGGAAAACGAAATTATGGCAGGTGCTGACGGCACAGTTACCTCGGTTGCGGTCAGCGCAGGCACAACCGTTGAGTCGGGAACGCCTCTTTGCACAATTCAGTAAATCGGGAGGTCGGAAATAATGCAGGTTGTTATGGATTTCTTGCAGGAAACGGGCTTCTATAAGTTCGCACAGAATCCTTCGGCTTTGATTATGGTTCTCATTGCCTTTGTTCTTCTGTATCTTGCAATTGTTAAAAAATTTGAACCGCTCTTGCTGCTGCCGATTGCTTTCGGTATGCTGCTCACAAACCTTCTCGGTGCAGATATGTACCACGAACAGCTGTTCGCAGGCGGTCATGTCCACTGGGATATGTTCGGTGCGGGAATCCCGCTGGAGGACGGAACAACAGTTCAGCCGGGTCTGATTGACGTTTTGTATCTCGGAGTCAAGCTCGGTGTATATCCGTGCCTCATCTTCATCGGTGTCGGCGCAATGACAGATTTCGGTCCGCTGATTGCAAACCCAAAAAGCTTGCTTCTCGGCGCGGCGGCACAGCTCGGAATTTTCATCACATTTCTCGGTGTCCGCGAGCTGTTCCCAATCATTCTTCCGAATCTGGAAGCTTTGCTTGCCGGAACACCGCTTGAAAATCTCGCATCCTCGGTCGGCATAATCGGAGGAGCTGACGGTCCGACGGCAATTTTCGTCACCTCAAAGCTTGCTCCGCAGTTTTTAGGTCCGATTGCGGTTGCCGCATATTCATATATGGCACTCGTTCCCGTAATTCAGCCGCCGATCATGAAGGCACTGACAACAAAGAAGGAACGCGCAATTGTTATGGAAACACTCAGACCTGTTTCAAAAACGGAAAAAATCATATTCCCGATTGTTGTAACTGTTTTCGTTTCACTGCTTGTTCCCTCGGCAACTCCGCTTGTCGGCTCACTCATGCTGGGTAATCTCATGAACGTTTGCGGCGTGACGGAAAGACTTTCAAAAACAGTTCAGAACGAGCTTATGAACATTGTCACCATATTCCTCGGTGTCTCTGTCGGTGCAACGGCAACGGCTCAGACCTTCCTTTCACCGCTCACACTCGGCATTCTTGCAATGGGTGTTGTGGCATTCGGTATGGGAACGGCAGGCGGCGTGCTTCTTGCAAAGTTCATGAATCTGTTCCTGAAGAGAAAAATCAATCCGCTCATCGGCTCGGCAGGTGTTTCGGCAGTTCCGATGGCAGCGCGTGTTTCACAGGTTGTCGGTCAGAAGGAAAATCCGCAGAACTTCCTGCTCATGCACGCTATGGGTCCGAACGTTGCGGGTGTCATCGGCTCTGCAATCGCAGCAGGCGCACTGCTTTCAATGTTCGGCGGCTAAAAATAACAGAAAGGTATGGGATTCAATATGAATAAATTATATATAACAGACACGATTCTGCGTGACGCACACCAGTCCCAGGCCGCGACAAGAATGAAGCTTGAGGACATGCTCCCGGCATGTGAAATTCTTGACAACATCGGCTATTGGTCACTCGAATGCTGGGGCGGCGCAACCTTTGATTCGTGCATGAGATTTTTGAACGAAGACCCGTGGGAAAGACTTCGCGCTCTGAAAAAGGCAATGCCGAAAACAAAGCTCCAGATGCTCTTCCGCGGTCAGAATATTCTCGGCTATAAGCACTATGCCGACGATGTTGTTGAAGCCTTCTGCAAAAAGTCAATTGAAAACGGAATTGACGTTGTCAGAGTTTTCGACGCACTCAACGACCCGAGAAACCTTGAATCGGCAATCAAGTTTGTCAAGGAATACGACGGCATGTGCGAAACCGCAATCAGCTACACGACAAGCCCCGTCCACAATGAGGACTATTTCGTGAAGCTTGCATGTGAGCTTGAAAAAATGGGCGCGGACGTCATCTGCATTAAGGATATGGCAAACCTCCTGCTCCCGTATGACGCATACAGCCTTGTTAAAAAGCTGAAAGAGAATGTCAGTGTTCCGATTCACCTTCACACGCACAACACCGCAGGCACGGGCGACATGACAAACCTCATGGCAGCTCAGGCAGGAGTTGACATTGTTGACTGTGCGCTCTCGCCGCTTGCAAACGGAACTTCAAACCCTGCAACCGAAGCAATGGTTGCAACTCTCAAAGGCACGGAACGCGACACCGGTCTCGACCTTGCAGAGCTGAGCCGTGCGGCAGCTCATTTCAGAGGGGTTGCAGACAAACTGAAGAGTGAAGGCATTCTCGACCCCAAGGTTCTTAATGTTGACCCGAACGCCCTGTTATATCAGGTTCCGGGCGGTATGCTTTCAAACCTCATTTCTCAGCTGAAGCAGCAGAACGCAGAGGATAAATACTACGAAGTGCTTGCTGAAGTTCCGAGAGTCAGACGCGATTTCGGCTATCCTCCGCTTGTCACCCCGACAAGCCAGATTGTCGGCACTCAGGCGGTTCTGAATGTGCTGATGGGCAGATATAAAATGATTTCCAAGGAATCAAAGGGTCTGCTCCGCGGCGAATACGGCAGACTTCCGGGCGATGTTAACGAAGAAGTTCGCAAGCTGGCAATCGGCGATGACAAGGTTATCACCGTCAGACCTGCCGACCTTCTCGAGCCTGAGCTTGAGAAATACAGGGAAGAGGCAAAGGGACTTGCAAAATCCGAGGAAGATGTTCTCAGCTATGCACTGTTCCCGCAGGTTGCAAAGAAATTCCTTGAAGCGCGCAACAATCCGCAGCCGAAAGCACCTGCCGCAAAGGCAGACAACGGCGGAATCCGCGAATTGTTTGTTGAAGATTTGTCCTGACAAATCCAAAGCTTTTCCCTATTCTTTTAAAAAACAAAAAGGCTGTTTAAAAAGTCAATCCGGCTTTTTAAACAGCCTCTTTTTTCTCTCTCCTTTGCTTGACAAAATCTGCATTATGTGCGATAATTTAATTATATATGAGAAAAGAGGCAGTGAGATATGCACAACGAAAGAACCGAAAGGCGCAGAGAGTTTATAATCAACATCGCATACTATGCAATTGTCATCACTCTTGCATTTTTATGCCTCAAATATGTTGTGAAATGGATAATGCCGTTTGTTGTCGGCTTTATCATTGCACTCATCATGAAGCCCTCAATAAACGCCGTGTGCCGCGTGACAAAGCTCAACCGAAAGCTCTGCACCGTTGTCATGCTGATCATTGACTATGCACTTCTGATTCTGATTATGTGGGGTCTCGGTTCAAAGCTGTTTACATCGCTGAAAGATTTGTTCACTCAGCTTCCGTCATACTACAACGACACGATTTCACCTTTGTTTGACACGATATACAAAGCAGTCATTGACTTCAGTGCCAAAATTTCTCCCGACACCATGAGCTGGGTATATTCCATGTATGAAAGTCTCTCGGACAATGTCCGGGAATTCATCGTCAGCTTCTCATCGGGAATGGTTTCATGGCTTGCGAACACAACAACAAAGCTGCCGTTTTTCCTGATTTCGTTCGTGTTCACCATTCTTTCTTCTGTGTTCATCAGCATGGACTACAGCGGAATCTTTGAATTTGTGAAAAAGCAGCTTCCGCCAAAAGCAGCAGTTTTTCTGGGCGACGCACGCCGTCACCTCGGCAAAAGCGCGGCTGGCTATCTCCGTGCATACGGAATCATTCTTCTGATGACCTTCACCGAGCTTTCAATCGGGTTTCTGATTCTGCGCATAAAAGGAGCAATCACCCTTGCGGCTATCATTGCCGTGGCTGACATTCTCCCCGTCATCGGCACAGGCGGCATTCTGATTCCGTGGGCAATCGTAATGCTCATAAACCGCAATCTGTTTGTCGGAATCGGGCTGCTTGTTATGTATCTGATTATAACCCTCATCAGGAATTTCACCGAACCGAAAATCGTGGGCGACCAGCTCGGTCTGCACCCCTTGGTGACGCTGATTTCAATTTATGTCGGCTACCGCCTGCTCGGCGTGACGGGAATGATTCTTCTCCCCGTCACAGTCACAATCCTCGTCGGCTTGCATAAAACAGGTCGGATTAAGCTTTGGAAGGAATAAAAAAAGGAGTGCACGCCGCAAGATTTCCTGCGGCGTGCTTAAACAAAAGATGAAAGGTTTTTTACTATACCAATTTTGCAAGCTCTGCCAAACATTTGCGGCAGATAATGCGGTTTTTGTAGCGTATTGTGTCAAAGGCTTCCTTGCAGAAAATGCATGAAGGCTCATATTTTCCGAGAATAATTTTTTCATCGTCAACAAAAATTTCCAAAGCCTCTTTCGGCTCAATATCCAAAACCTTACATATTTCCTTCGGAATCACAATTCTGCCAAGCTCGTCAACATGCCGCACAATGCTCACATCAGACGGCGATTGTTCAGCAGCATATTTCTTCAGAACAATCATTTCATTGTCAACAAAAATTTCTAATGAGTTCTTTGGGTCAATGTTCAAGGTTGTGCGCAGCTCCTTGGGTATCACTATTCTGTCCAAATTGTCAACATTTCTTACCATTCCTGTTGATTTCATTGTTTCTATCCCCCTTCAAGATTATATTACCATAAAAGTAAAAAATTGTCAATACTTATTTTAAAAAAAGTTTTTGCGTCGAAACGAATCGATGTAAAGACGGTCATAAAAGCACACGGCTCGGCATATTATTCTGTATGAATGTATTTATATATGATATGAAAGGTATGGTTTGTATGAATACGGTCACAAAGAGGATTCTGTGCTTAACGTCCGCACTGCTGTTTGTTTTGCCGTCACTCGGATTTGCCGAGAGCGCGGGGCAGGTCAACGCCGAGGTTTCCGCGCAGCTTGTCAACGCGCCGTCAGCAATTCTGATTGAACCGACAAGCGGACAAACGCTTTATGAGCTTAATGCCGATGAAAGGCTGCCGATTGCAAGCGTCACAAAAACAATGACAATGCTGCTCATTGCCGAGGCTCTCGATTCGGGGAAAATCAAGCCTGAGGACACTGTGACAACAAGTGAATATGCCGCGTCGATGGGCGGCTCGCAGGTGTTTCTGGAGGTCGGTGAGGAAATGAGCGCAGATGATATGCTCAAGGCAATTGCTGTTGCTTCGGGAAACGATGCCGCAGTTGCAATGGCTGAATTTGTCGCAGGGACGGAGTCTGCTTTTGTTGAAATGATGAACAAGCGTGCCGCAGAGCTTGGCTGCACAAACACCCATTTCATCAACTGCAACGGACTCAACGAAACGGCTGACCACTACAGCTCCGCCCGTGACGTTGCAAGGATTTCGGCAGAGCTGCTCCGTCATCCGCTCATCACCGAATATACCTCCATATGGATGGATTCTCTACGCGGCGGAAGCTTCGGGCTTTCAAACACAAATAAGCTGATCAGGTTTTATAAGGGAGCAAACGGCATTAAAACAGGCTCGACCTCAACGGCAAAATACTGCCTTTCGGCATCTGCGGTTCGTGACGGAATGCAGCTCATCGCCGTTGTACTCGGCGCGCCGAGTACGGCTGACAGATTTTCAAGTGCAAGCCGTCTTTTGGACTATGGCTTTGCAAACTATTCCGTTGTGAATGCTGCGGAAAAAATCGGAGAGCTGAGTGCAGTTCCCGTCATTGGCGGCAGAGACGAAAGCGTTGTTCCCGAGCCTGACAAATCGGTCAGTTTCATCGTGAAAAAGGGCAACCAAGACAAAATTGAGGTCAGCGTGAATTTTGAAGAAGCACTCCGCGCCCCAATTGCAATCGGGCAAAAGATTGGCGAGGCACAGCTTTCAATTGACGGCGAGGTCATCGCGCACTGCGATATAAAATCTGCCACTGAGGTCAGGCGCATGAATTTCGGCACAATGCTTTTGAAATTCGTGACAAGATGGTTATGTATTGACAAAATTGCCGAAATAGGGTAAAATATTCTCACATTGAAATGTGGGAGTGAAAGAAAAATGATAGGAATAATCGGTGCAATGCAGGTTGAGCTTGAGCTTTTTGACGCCGCAATGACAGACAAATCGCGTGAGACGGTGTGCGGAATCGAGTTTACGCGCGGAAAGCTGTGGGGGCGTGAAACCGTCACTGCCGTCAGCGGTGTCGGAAAGGTCAATGCCGCAATGTGCACTCAAATTATGATAATGAAATATTCACCTGAATTTATCGTCAACAGCGGCGTTGCAGGCGGACTTGAGCCGTCGCTCCGAATATGCGACGCGGTTGTTGCGTCCGATGTTGTCCAGCATGACATGGACACATCACCTCTCGGCGACCCTGTCGGGCTGATTTCGGGAATTAACCTTGTTAAAATTCCGTGTGACGAACGTCTCTGCTCCGCTCTTGCCAAATCGGTTGAGGAATGCGGAATCCATTGTCTGTGCGGAACAATCGCCTCGGGCGACCAGTTCATCAGCACCGACCGTCAGCGGCACTTCATCTCCGAAACCTTCGGCGCATATGCCTGCGAAATGGAAGCCGCCGCCATCGGTCATGTGTGTTTTCGCAACTCGCTGCCGTTCTGCATTATCCGCTCGATTTCGGATAATGCAGACAACGACTCGCCGATGTCATACCCCGAATTTGTCAAGGCTGCGGCTGACAATCTCATAAAAATCATGAAACGGTTCTATGAGAAGCTGTGAGAACTGCAAAAAAAAGTGCCGACCGCGGTCGGCACTTTTTTTAATCCTCCTCAGAGTCATCTTCCGGCATATCCCATGAATGATAAACATTCTGAACATCATCATTATCCTCAAGCATTTCAATCAGCTTTTCAATGTTCTTGATGTCCTCCTCGCTTGTCAGCTGAGTCAGCGTCTTGGGAATGTAGCTTATCTCTGCCTGTTCAAATTCATATCCCTTTGCCTCCAGAGCCTCGCGGACTGCGCTGAAGCTCTCGGGAGACGATGTCACCTCAAAGCATTCGTCCTCAGCGGAAAAATCCTCTGCACCTGCTTCAAGCGCGTCCATCATCAGGCTGTCCTCATCAATACCGTCCGCATTCGCAATGACAATGACCCCCTTGCGGTCAAACATGAATCCGACACTTCCCGTCTGTCCGAGATTGCCGCCGTACTTGTCGAAATAGTGGCGCAGGTCTCCTGCAATGCGGTTTTTGTTGTCGCTCAGGGTTTCAACCATGAACGCAACGCCGCTCGGACCATATCCCTCATATACCATTTCGGTGTATTCCTTTGAACCGTCCTCGCCTGCCGCCTTCTTTATGCTTCTCTGAATCGTGTCGTTCGGCATGTTGTTAGCCTTTGCCTTTGCAATTGCATCGCGCAGCTTTGAGTTGCTGTCCGGGTCGGGTCCTCCCTCTTTAACCGCCACAACCAGCTCTCTGCCGATTTTGGTGAACAGCTTTCCGCGTTTTGCGTCAAGCGCACCCTTCTTTCTTTTTATCGTTGCCCATTTCGAATGTCCTGACATTGTGTAAATCCTCCTGACTTTATCTGAAACCCCGTTCGGGATTTTCGTACATATTCAAGCTTTGTGTTATTCCGCGTCCGTCAGCACGCCCTTTACGCTTGCCGCAAGACCTGCAATACCCTGAATTTCGGACGGAACAATGATTTTTGTTGCCTTTCCGTCTGCCGCTTTTTCAAACGCTTCAAGGCTCTTTATTTTAAGCACGCCGTCGCTCGGAGCCGCCTCGTTCAGCATTTTTATTCCTGCCGCCGTTGCCTCCTGAACGCTCAGAATCGCCTTTGCTTCACCCTCGGCAATGCGTATTGCTGATTCCTTTTCCGCCTCTGCTTTCAGAATCTGAGATTCCTTTTCCGCCTCCGCTTTCAGAATTGCGGCAGCCTTCTCACCCTCCGCAACCAGAATTGCGGATTTCTTCTCACCCTCAGCACGCAGAATTGCCTCGCGGCGTTCGCGCTCAGCCTTCATCTGCTTTTCCATCGCCTCGCGTATTCCTGCCGGCGGAATGATGTTTTTCAGCTCAACGCGGTTAACCTTTATGCCCCACGGGTCGGTTGCCTCATCAAGAATTGAGCGCATTTTTGTATTTATAATATCGCGTGAGGTCAAGCTTTCATCAAGCTCCATATCACCGATGATGTTTCTGAGCGTTGTCGCGGTCAGATTTTCAATTGCCGACATCGGAAGCTCAACACCGTATGCAAAAAGCTTCGGGTCGGTTATCTGAAAATATACAACCGTGTCAATCTGCATTGTGACGTTATCCTTTGTGATGACGGGCTGCGGCGGAAAGTCAACCACCTGCTCCTTCAGAGTGACGCGCTTTGCCACCCTGTCAATGAAAGGTATTTTGACATGAAGACCCACGCCCCATGTTCCGCTGTATGCGCCCAGTCTTTCAATGACATATGCGTGTGCCTGCGGCACAACCTTTATGTTTGCAATCACTGCAACAATTATTATTGCAATCAAAAAAATAATAAAAGGACCCATAATAATCTCTCCTTGTCTTGTATTTTTATAGGTAATTGTAAAATTGTCAATTTTACAATACAGTTTGAAATTAGGAGTGTGGAGTGTGGAGTTTATGACGAAAATCCTCCGGATTTTCATTAATTATATCGATTTCAACCGGCAACTTCACTCTTCAAACTTCACTCTTCATTTAAATTTTACAATCATCTATTGTATTTCTATTCAAACGGCTTTAACAAATCCGCACTCATTTTTCACGCACAACGGCGCGGACACCCTCCAGTGCGCTGACCGTCACACATTTTCCGCTTTCAATCGGCTCGCCAGTCTCCGACTTTGCCGACCATATCTGTCCCATAACCTTGACCTGCCCGACAGCCCCAACAGGGTCAATGCGTTCGGTCACAATGCCCTCCGCACCGATTATCCTGTCTGCATTTGTTGACACCGCCTTGCGTCTGACGAATTTGCGTGCCAGCGGTCTTGTGAGAACAAGCAAAATTCCCGACACAACAACAAAAACCGCTCCCTGAACGCCCTCGCCCGCGCCGAACGCCGCAGTGAATGCCGCAACAACCGCCGCAGCGGCAGGCCAGATTGTGACGAGACTGACAGTGCAAGACTCAATCACGCCGAGAACCACCGCAAGCAAAAGCCAAAACGCTGTCTGTTCATTCATAAGCTCCGCCTCCTCAAACACAAAAATCACAAAGGACTGCCGCATAAGAACAAGCCTGCGGCAAAATTCTTAATGTGACAGCCCCGACCGACTAATATGCCCGTTTGTAACCACCGCTGCGCTTACCCTCGGTGTTCCGTTTCAGATCCTGAATTTTCTCATCGCTGTCCTGCTTGAACTTCAAGAGCTTATCTTCAAACGACATCTCTTCCATATCGCGACGTCTGCCCGAAAATTCAAAAACCTCGGGAGGATTGTTTCCCAAACCTCCGCGGCGCGGACGCGGCTCATGATTTCTCTTTTTCTTCGCCTCATCATTCACGCGCTTAATCGACAGGCTGATTTTCCCCTTTTCATCAACCGACATAACCTTAACCTTGACGCTCTGCCCGATTGTCAGGTGCTTGCTTATGTCCTCAACATATTCTGAAGAAACCTCCGAAATGTGAACAAGTCCGGTTTTTCCGCCTTCAAGCTCAACAAATGCTCCGAACGGCGCAATGCCGCTGACTTTTCCGCGAATTACGCTTCCTTCCTCAATCTGCATAACCTAAAATATCCTCCTCGACCCGAAACGGGCTTTGTATGTTAATGTGCCTTTTCAAGGCTTTTTTCTCGTGTGTTATTCGCTTCTTGTCGCGTCAACGAAAACGCGCTCGTTTGCCTTCACCATGCCAAGCTTTTCGCGTGCCATACGCTCAAGATACTCATCTGTGCCTGCTTTTTCAAGCTCTTCCTCAAGCTTCTGCTTTTCAAGACCTGCTTCCGCAATCTTTGTTTTATATTCCTCAGAAACAGCATTGCACTTTGAAAGCGAAACCTGCTGCTTGACAAACACAAAAACAACATATGCACACACAAACAAGAGGCAGAAAACCTTAATCAGCCTCTTTGCGGAAACCTTTTTTCTTTTTTCAGCAGTCTTTCCTGTCACAGCCGCTCCACCTTCATCAAGACGCACAGCGCCGTTATTCGATTTGCAGACGCACCGCACCGACCGAAAATGTCCGCACGTCTCACTTCCGTACACAAATCAACATAATAATTATATCTCAACGCGCATGATTTGTCAATAGAAATCTACTTTTTTCCGAACAATCCGCAAAAATTTTTCAGATCAACCCTGAGCCGCACTCTGCTGCGGCTTGCCGCGTGTCCGATCCTCCTCATTCCGCGACCTGTGTACCACGCGACAACACTGACCGGTTTTTTGAATATCCGAAAAAGCAGCCGAATCGGGAAAAACACCGCCTTTGCTGCTGCCGCGGCGGCTTTTCCGAGAAAATATACAGCCGCAACCCCTGCATTCATAAGCCTGTTCCGTGC
>CAKSIW010000024.1 GCA_934463175.1 uncultured Clostridia bacterium
AAGGTTTGCATAATCAGCTGCGGAATGATTGCAAATTCAGCACATATACCGGCATATCGAAAATTCGGCGATGATTTTTTCATTTCTGCGGTGTCGGACATAAACGAAACGGCGGCAAGGGATACTGCACAGAGGCATGGTATACCGAATTATTATACAAACACGGAGGAAATGCTGGAAAAGGAAAAGCCTGACCTTGTTTCGGTGTGCGTTCCCAATTGCTTTCATAAGGAATATACCATATCCGCACTGAAACACGGTGCGAATGTTTTGTGCGAAAAACCGCTTGCATTCAGGCTTGCAGATGCGGAGGAGATGTTTTCTGCCGCAAAGAGGAACGGCAGAATTCTCATGGCGTGCCAGAGCATGAGATTCACTCCTGACCGTCTTGCGGCAAAGAAGTTTATTGATGAAGGCGGCATGGGAGAGATATATTACGGCGAGCTTTCAAGGGTGAGACGCAGAGGAATACCGACATGGGGAACGTTTCATATGAAGAAAATCAGCTGCGGCGGAGCTTTTGTGGATATCGGGGTGCACATGCTTGACGCGGTTTTATGGCTCATGGGTAATCCGAAAATAAGGTCTGTTAACGGGGCGGTAATGCAGAACCACAAATCCGAGATTGGGTCACTCAAGTCAAGCGGTGCCCTCACGGGAAATGTGGACACAGTGAGAAAATTCAATCCTGATGAAATGGACGTCGAGGATTTTTCGTGCGGAATGCTGAGCTTTGAGAACGGTGCCGAGGTGAACTTCAAGGCTGCATGGGCGGCTAACATGCCCGAAAGCTCGGACATTCGGCTTGTCGGGAAAAAGGCGGGCATTGATCTGCCGTCAGGCAGAATATATTTTGGAGAGGAAGGAGAAAAAACTCTCGGAACAAAAGCCTGTCCGTATGATACACCGTTTTTCGGACACGTGTATATTGCCGATAACCTCAGAAATGTGCTGAAGGGGAGGGCTGAACCGATTGTAAAGCCCGAAGAAACAATTAACACTGCAAGAATAATTGAGATGTTCTATAAATCGGCGGAGCAAAAAAGAGAGGTGTTTGCAGATGAAAATTAAGGCGGTTATAATCGGGTTTGCACATATGCATGTGAATGAGGTTGCATTGTATATCAGTGAACAGTCTGATTTTGAACTGATCGGCGCGGCTGATGTGAATGCAGGGGAAGAAAAAATTCCGGATTTGCGATATACCGCAGGGTGGAATCTTGAAAACGTGCGAAAAAACTATTGCTCCGTAATATATGATGATTATATATTGATGCTTGATGAACTGAAGCCCGATTATGCATTCATTATGTGCGAGAATTGCCTGAAACCCGAAATAGTTGAGGAATGTGCAAAAAGGCATGTCAATGTGTCAATCGAAAAGCCGATTGCAGTGAGCATGGACGAGGCGGAAAAAATTCGGACAAGTGTGGAGAAATACGGAATTGAGGCGGTTGTGAACTGGCCTGTTGTGTGGAGGGAATACATACACAGAATGAAAACGGCACTTGATGAAAAAATTGTCGGCAGACCGCTCAAGCTGAGATATATCAACGGTCACACAGGACCGCTCGGAAAAGGTGCAAAGCACAGAGGGGTGAGTGAAAATGCTGAGAAGATGACCGATGAGCAGCGCGGCAAAACATGGTGGCACAGGTCAGCACTTGGCGGAGGCGTGTTTCTGGATATAGCGTGTTACGGGTGTTTGTTTTCGGAGTGGTTTATGGGAGACGGTGCGCGCAGCGTTGCGGCTGTGGGCGAAAATCTGAACACACCGTTCGGAAATACCGATGACAACTTTGCGGCAATAATTAAATATGATGACAGAATGTCGGTCATTGAGGGAACATGGACAACTCCGAGAGCGGTCATTCCGTCAGGTCCGATGGTCATGTGTTCGGACGGAGTGATTGTCTGCACGGGCGGCGCGGAGAATATGCCTGATGTGAAGGCATATGACACATACGGCAAAGAAGTCGGATTGCCGCCGTTTGTGCTTCCCGAGAGACTGAGAAATATGCCGTCACAGCTTGCACATCACATAAGAACGGGAGAGCCTGTATATAAAATTTTATCCCTGTCCGAAAACATGAAGATTATGTCTTTGCTTGATGCCGCAATACGGGCAGCCGAAAGCGGAAAGGCAGAGAAGGTGCAATGAAAAACGGTCTTGTGGCGGACATTCAAAGGTCATCAATTCAAGATGGAAGCGGCGTGCGGACAACCGTATTTTTAAAGGGTTGTCCGCTTTCGTGCAGGTGGTGTCATAATCCCGAATGTATCAGCTTTGAAAAAGAAACTCTTTTTTATCCGGAAAAGTGTATACATTGCGGAAGGTGCGATGACGGTTGTTTCTCGGGCGCAAGAGCCGTGTGCGGAAAAGAGATGACCGCGGAGGAGGTTCTGACAGAGGTTATGCTTGACATGCCGTATTACGGCACTGAGGGCGGTGTGACCTTTTCGGGAGGAGAGCCGCTTGCACAAAAGGAATTTTTGGGAGAGTGCATAGATAAATGTGCGGAAAACAGTATATGCTGTGCTGTTGAAACCTCACTGATATACTTTGATGAAGAAATCTTTAAAAAGCTTGAGTTTATTATGGCAGACCTTAAAATCTGGGACAGTGAGCTGCACAGAAAATACACGGGGGTCGGTAATGATACGATAAAAAGGAACTTTGAACAGCTGAATGAGCTTAATATTCCGATTATCGCACGAACGCCGATAGTGCCCGGAATAGAGCAAGGGATAGATGAGATTTCAAAATTCTTAAAAGGTCTTAAAAATGTGGAAAAATATGAGCTTTTGCAATATCACCCGCTGGGAAATGCAAAGCGCAGAGCACTCGGACAGGAGACGGACGGCTTTGATGTGCCGACGAAAGAATATATGAAGGAGCTTGAAAAATATGCTTACATACGCTGACAGGCTGAAGGCAATGCGTGAAACAAAAATCAGACACACTCTTGAAAAGAAAAAGCAGAACGGCTGCACAGATCTTGATGATTTCGGAACGGTGCCGCTTTCGGAGGGATATGAGGTTGTGCCGTGGTACAACAGCTCAAACGGAAGCTTTTACGGATATGACGGCATGAGTGAAAATTTTTGCCGTGTTATCAATGCTCATGAGCCGTATGTTGATCCCATGGAAATGCTGTGCGGCAGATGGCGCGATATGCTTGTGAATTACCGCGGCGATGTTCACTATCTTCCCGATTGGCTAAGAAAAAAACCAAAAATTATGGAACTCATGGCTTCTTCGACAGATCAATGGAGCAAGAGGTGGGACGAGCGGAGGTTTCCGTATGATGATTTGAAGCCGCTTCAGAAGAAATATAACATACAAACGGGCATTGACGGAGACGCACATTTTGCCTGTGACTATCGCATAGGCTTCAAGCTGGGATTTGGCGGATTTTTGGATAAGATTGAAAAATACAGAAAAATAAATCCGGATAAAAAAGATTTTTACGACGCGGAGGAAAAATGTGTCCGTGCGATAATTGATTTTATTGACCGTCATATTGCAAAAATCAAAGAGCTGATACCTTGCGAAAAGCGTCCGGAAATCAGAAAAAATCTGGAGACGATGCTTGAAACATGCGAGAATGTGCGCCGAAACGCTCCGAAAACATTCAGAGAGGTTTGCCAATGGACAGCTTTTTTTAACTGCGCATCAAGAATATACACCCGTGACGGAGCAGGATTTCAGCTTGACACTCTTCTTTTGCCATATTATGAAAATGATATAAAGAATGGAATTTTGGACGATGAGACAGCAAAGTTTCTGATTGCAAATCTTTTGCTGACGGATCCGCACTACTATCAGATTTCCGGGGTTGATGAAAATGATAATGATATGACCAATCATCTGTCATATCTGATTCTGGAGGCGGCAGACAACATTGACATTGCATGTAATTTAACGGTGAGAGTTCATGAGAACTGTGACAAGAAGTTTCTGAAAAAAGCGGTGTATTATCTTTTAAAGAACAAAAACGGCTGGCCGCGGTTCTGCAATGACAAGGCTCTTTGTGAGGGATATATGAAGAACGGGATTGACAAAAGAACCGCAAGAGAGCGGATTGCTGTGGGCTGCAATTGGCTGTGCGTTCCGGGCAGGGAATTTCCCATGAATGACACCGTCAAAATTAATATTGCAAAGGTTTTCGAGGTGGCTCTCGGCGAGATGCGGAATGAGAAAGAAAAGTCATGTAAACGTCTTTTTGAGATTTACGAAAAGCACCTTAAAATTGCAATTGATACAACTGCAAAAGGAATAAATCTGCACCTTGATCATCAGTGGGAGGTGACACCCGAGCTGATTATGAATCTGATGATGGAGAACAGCATAGAACGGGGTGAAGACATATCTCAATGTGCAGAGCTATACACGATTGGGGTTGACGGCGCAGGACTTGCGGTTGTTGCGGATTCATTCGGTGCAATTCAGACTCGGATTGAAGATGAAAAGCGGCTTGCGTGGGAACAGCTTTATGAGGCTCTTGACAGCAACTTTGCTGATGAGAGAATACGTCTTATGCTCAATTCGTCACCGAAATATTGCTGCGGAAACACGGTGTCGGACAAATGGGCGGTTGAGCTAACAAAGTCATGGGTGAAGAATATCCGTGCACAGGAAATGCCGAATGGCAGAAAACTCATTCCGGGGTGGTTCAGCTGGGCGAGAACAATCGAGTATGGCTCGAAGGTGGGGGCAACGCCCAACGGGCGAAAGAGTGGAGAGCCGATTTCGCACGGCGCAAACCCAAATCCGCATTTCAGGCAGGACGGTGCGCCGACCGCCCAGTCGAACGGAATTGCCTCGGTTCAGTGCGGATTCGGAAACACCGCACCTTTGCAAATTGAGTTTGATCCGCATTCTGCGGCGGACGAAAAAGGAGTGAACACGGTTCTTGCTCTGATTGAGGGACACTTCAAGCAAGGCGGAACGCTGATAAACATAAATGTTTTGGACGGAGAAAAGCTGATGGCGGCAAATGAAAATCCTGAGCTGTACCCTGATTTGGTTGTCAGGGTAACAGGGTTCACCGCATACTTTGCAAGTCTTTCTCCGAGGTTTCGGCAGCTTGTTGTGGACAGATTTTTGGATAATAAATAATTTGTTGATGGACAGGAGATTTTTATGAATATAAAGTGGTTTAATATACCGAATGAAAAATTCAGGCTTTATGGTGTTCTGAATGATTTTACCCGTCTGCCGAGAGAGTTTGCAAGCCAAATAAGCGACGGAGTATACGGCAATTCGTTGTGCCCGGCTGGCGGAAGGGTTCGTTTTGCCACAAATTCAAAGAATATATACATCAAAGCCGACATGTCAAAAACAAGGGGAGTGGGGTTTGATCTGTACCGTTTGGAGAATGGCAGTGAGATATGCATAGCAGGACTGAGGAGACCGGAGGGCTTTATATTCGACGGTATATTTGAAGCGCAAAGAACAACAGATTCGGACGACGAGAATGTCCATACATATACCTTGAATTTTCCGTATATGGGGGAAATTAAATCTTTATCGGTGGGGATTGACGAAGAAGCACTGCTTGAGACACCGCAGGAATATTTCAATTCAAAGCCGATTGTCTTTTACGGCTCATCAATAACCCACGGTGCATGGGCGTCGAGACCGGGAAACACATATTTATCAATGATATCGCAAAAATACAATCTGAATTACACCAATATGGGGTTTGCGGGGAGTGCTCTTGGCGAAGAAAAAATAATACGGTATATTTCCGAACTTAAGATGTCGGCATTCGTTTGTGATTATGACCACAATGCGCCTGACATCAAGCATTTGAAGAATACGCACCGCAGGGTTTATGAAATTATAAGAGAGAAAGGCGGCGGCATTCCTTATATCATAGTTACAAGACCGGATTACTACAAAAATCCGACAGAGAATGAGGAAAGGCGGAGAATAATATACCAAACCTATGAATATGCCGCACAGCAGGGTGTCAAAAAAGTGTTTTTTGTGGACGGAAAGACTTTGTTTGACGGTGAGCATTACCGAAACTGTACGAAGGACGGCTGCCATCCGAACGATATGGGCTTTTACAGAATGGCGGAAAAAATCGGTTCGGTCATCGCTGAAGCATTGGATATATCGGACGAAAAACAGCATGATGCACATTTATAGTCGAACAGAGGTTGTTCGGGAAAGGGGAAAACAAAATGAAAGCCGTGGACAATTCGGGCAAGGAATATGAGCTTGTATGTAGGGGAAACGTCTGTGCAATAGAAAAAGAAAAAGTTCCGCGGGGGCTTGAATACATTGATGTTCTATGTGAGGAATTTTCGGCAGAGGCGGGAGAAGAAGGCTACTATGTCATTGCGAACTGGGACAGGAAAGGAAGCCGTCTTGTGCGCTTTGATTCGCAAAGGTGCGGAGAGAGAATTTTTGAACAGAAACTCATGCCGATATTTGGAGTGAAAAAGGCGGACAAATGCGTGCTTGTGATTGCTGAAGGATATAAATATGATTTTGATGTTGTTGTCGGTGCGAAATGCGGCAAATACTACATTTATCCGCGGTTTTATCTCTACGGTGAACAGCCGTTTGACGATATATGTCTGAGAGTGATTGAACTTGACAAAACCGCGGATTACAGCGATATGGCGGTTTCGTATCGGAATTATCGCATTGAACGCGGAGAATGCCGCACGCTTGCCGAAAAAGCAAGTGAGAGAGAACAGCTGAGGTATGCAATTGAGGCACCCGAAATCCGCATAAGACTGGGCTGGAAACCGGCACCTCCGACGGTTTTGGAGCAGACACCCGAAACGGAACCGAAAATGAAGGTTGCATGCACCTTTGACAGAGTGTGCGACATTATTGATGAGCTTAAGAGACAGGGGGTTGACAAGGCGCAGCTTTGTCTTGTCGGTTGGAACAAGAGCGGACATGACGGTCGGTGGCCGCAGATGTTTCCTGTTGAGGAGAGCCTTGGAGGTGAAGAACGTCTGAGGCATTTGATCGGATATGCAAAGAAAAACGGATATCGGATTGTCTGTCACACAAACAGTACTGATTGCTACAGTATTGCAGAGGGATTTTCGGAGGATATGATTATAAGAAAAAAAGACGGGGGGCTTTCCGTTAATGATACTCCGTGGAGCGGAGGAAGAATGTATCATTTGTGTCCGCGCAAAGCTTTGGAAATTGCGGAAAAGAACCTTCCGAGGGTTGCCGGCATGGGCTTTGAAGGTCTGCATTATATTGATGTGATGAGTATTATTTCACTGAGATGGTGCTTTGATGAAAGACATTCTGTAAATTCAAGGGAGACGCTTGAAATATATGAGAAAATCATGAAAATGTGCCATGACTTGTTTGGCGGATTTTCATCGGAGGGGTGTTTTGATTTTGCTGCAAAATATCAGGATTACGGAATGTATGTTTCTTGGCCTGCGGTTGATGATGATATGTGTGACGAGGTCATACCTCTTTGGGAGATAGTATATCACGGTATAATGCTTTATAACACAACAACCGACACCGTGAACTGCACGGCAAAGGGTAAAAAACGTGAGCTTGACATGATTGAGAGCGGCAGCAGACCGACATTTTATTTTTATTCAAAGTTTCTTGAAGGCAGTGATATGGACGACTGGCTCGGAAATGAGGATTTGACCTGTGATACCGATGAACAGCTTTGCAGCAGTGTGGCAAAGATTAAGGAGGCATATGAAATGTACAAAAAGCTGTCAAGGCTTCAATTGCAGTTCATAACAAAGCATTGTCAAATTGAGAACGGTGTTTTTGAAATAACCTATTCCGATGGTGCGAAGATTACGGTTGACCGAAATGAAAACACGTATAAAATATGCTGAGGATAAGCAGAAATTAATTGCTGCGACCGAATAGCGGTGGAGTGTCTGTGAGCGGCAGCAGCAAAGATTAAAAAGAATTGAATAGCGAATATAAAAAGAATGTAGAGCTGAGTCTATATTCTTTTTTTGTGTTGATTTTAGCGACGAATACTGTCAGAGTGACTACATCTGCACATGGAATGACGGACATTTGATAGCACCGAATTATTTGACAAGAACATTCAAGAAAATCATCAAAAACAGCGACTTGCCAGATGTGCATATCCATTCGCTCAGACATAGTGTTGCAAGTAATTTGCTTGCAAGTGGTTTTTCAGTTGTTGATGTGCAGCATTTTCTCGGACATAGCGATGCGAGAACCACTCTTAGCTTTTATTCTCATATAGACGGGAGTTCAAAAGTTAAAACAGCAGAAGCTTTGAATGAACGGCTTGAAGTATAAGCTTTTAGAAGCTTTTTAGAAATTTTTTAGAAAACGGAGAAAAAGAAAAACCGGAACGGGCGAAAGCTTGTAAGCAGGGCTTCCGAAAAGGCTTTGCCTTTTTGGGAAAAAGGAGGAGCAAGGAAGCAAGCGGTGTGCTTTCTGAAAAGAAAAACGGAGCAAAGCGAACTTTGCTCCGACACTGGCAGGGGTAGTAAGACTTGAATGGCTCCGCCCTCTTGCGGTTAGCGGTTTCTGCCATCGCAGCTCTGCTCGGCACAAACCGACCGCTGCGCTTCACCGCCTCGCTTCATCTCCCACAGGGAGCGCATCGGCGGTTCACCCGTTCACGCTCCGCGTGCCGTGAGTTCACCGAATATATTAACCCCTACAAAAACAAAAAAGATGCCCTAACGGACAGCTTCATTGTTTTGGCAGGGGTAGTAAGACTTGAACTCACGGCACGCGGTTTTGGAGAGGTATCTAATATGGTTTATATAACATTGTTGGGTTTTACAATGTGTTATTATATCTTCCTAAAACGGCAGTGCAGCAAGGCTTTATCCCTTTCTAAAACATAAATGCAGATTTATAATATAACTTATTGGAAGAATAATTTTTAGAAATTTTTTAGAAGACAGTTTGATGTGATATATATTAATAATGTTAAATTGAGAAAGAAGTTGCGTATTGGCTGGCGTGAAAATACTTTCGCGCCAGTCAATGACTTCATCGAGATTTGACAAATATTTATAATAAAAATGATGCTATAGTCGGCGCATAAAAGCTTTGAAAAATATTTATTATAAAGCCAAGCAAGCATGTTGATGAAATATAATATAGTCAGAAAGTCGGAAAGTTGGAGGAAAACTTGTGGCAATAATGGAACTTAGAAAAGTCGGTATATTAAAGAAAAATATTGACATGGTTAAAGTGATAAATCCGATTGATTATATTACAGAAACGGAGGGGGAACGGTATGGCAAATAATGTAATGAGAAATGATACTCTCGTAAGAGCAGAAGGGATGAAGCTTTTGCTTGAAGGATTAGGCAATGTGACTGCCGAACATAGCGTGTTGCAAATAAATGAATTCATGTTTGGGATACTTCAAAGTGTTTTAGCAGTAGCACATGAGATGATTGCGTTTAAAGTTAATGTAAAATAATTGTAAGAAAGAATTGTGAAAATTAGGGTGGGAAGTGTAGTGATGGAAAGAAAATTGTAAATGCAACAGGAAAGAGACATATAACCATAAAGCAGGATTTTTACAATATCTTCGTAATAAAAAAAGATGTTGAATGCGATCTTATAGTTTTTTAAAAAATGGATCAATTTAGTATGAGTTCATTTTATTGTGCAAAAATTTAGTAATTTTACAGAAAATCAAAAAGAATTTTAATGAGAGATCTTTTTTGAAATTTTTGAACTTTTAAAACTTTTAAACAGTATGTTTTTGCAGGATTAAAAGTGCGTGGTGACCGCGTAATTCAAAAAGGTCATTACGCCTATGAGCGGTAGGCGAAAGACAACAACCTCAAAATCTGATGTAATAGATTTTAACACAAAGATGCTTGTATATTTTCAAATGTGATTGTTTTTGATTGAAAAAAGAAGAATAAATGATTGTTTATCAAAATGAGTGTCACTATAGACACTCATTTTTAAATTTTGTATAATAAAATTAGAAAGCTTTTGCTATACATTGAGGAGGATTTATAATGTCGGAAAGAGTGAAAACAAGAACAGCTGCGTATGATGTTGTGGTAGTCGGAGGAGGCTTGTCGGGAATGTGTGCGGCAATTGCAGCGGCACGGCACGGCGCAAAAACGGCTTTGATTCATGCACGTCACGTTTTTGGCGGAAATGCATCAAGTGAAATAAGGATGCATGTGTGCGGAGCGTCTGAAAATATGGCGAAGCCTGAGCTTGAAGAGGGCGGAATACTTTATGAAATGATGCTTGACAACAAAAGCCGAAACGACTATTTCAGCTATTCGATATGGGATATGGTGCTGTTTTGGGCCATAAAAAAAGAGAAAAATCTGACGGCATATTTAAACACTGCAATGGAGGACTGTGAAATCAATGATGGCAGTATACAAAGAATTATTGCCTATCAGCAGACGACGGAAACAAGATATGTTATTGAAGGCGGCATTTTCATTGATTGTACGGGAAACGGAACTCTCGGTTATCTTGCAGGGGCAGAGTTTCGGACAGGGAGCGAGAGCAGATATGAATTCGGAGAGGCACATGCGCCGGAAAAAGCAAACAACAATCGAATGGGAAACACGCTTCTTTTCAAGGCGGTTGACAGAGGTCATTCAATAAACTTCAAGCGTCCCGAGTTCGCGAAAGTATTTACAGAAGAACAGTTGAAATACAGACCGCATTCGGCTCTTCAGAAGGTGCAGACAAAGAAGGATACAAATGATAAATATTTGCAGATTGCAACTTTTGGTTCATATCAGGTTGACTACGGTTATTGGTGGATAGAACTGACGGGCGAAAAAGAGGATATAATTGACGAGTATGAAGAAATCCGAGACGATTTGGTGGCTTGTATATACGGAGTTTGGGATCATCTTAAGAACGGCGGTGAGCATGGTGCGGAAAACTATGACTTGGAATGGGTCGGAATGCTTCCCGGAATGCGTGAAAGCAGACGGCTTATTGGTGACTGTATTTTGACTGAAAACGATGTTATGTCAAACAGACATTTCGATGATGCGGTTGCCTATGGCGGCTGGGCAATGGACATACACACAGCAAATGGTTTGTATGATTTTGATGAAGAACCTTCAAATATTATTGGATTTGAGGGGTCTTATACCATTCCGTACAGGTCATATTACTCAAAAAATATTAAGAATCTCATGATGGCAGGCAGAAGCATTAGCGCATCAAAAAATGCAATGAGTTCAACAAGGGTTATGGGAACATGTGCAATAGGCGGACAGGCTGTGGGGACTGCTGCGGCAATGTGCATTAAATACGGTTGCGTTCCGCGTGAAATTACAGGTCATATTGATGAATTGCAGCAGAGCCTTTTAAGGGATGATTGCTATATTCCGGGAATTAGAAATACAGATAAGAATGATTTGGCACGAGAGGCGGAAATTACTGCGACTTCTGCGAAAACAGGATTTGAAGCGCAGAATATTGTGAGCGGTGTGACAAGAAAAGAAGGAGAAAGAAGCAACCTGTGGATTTCCGACGGAATATCCGAACAGGGAGAGACGGTTACTTTAAAACTAAAAAGCAGTGCGAAAGTGTCTCAGGTGAGACTGGTTTTTGATTCCAATTTCAACTTTTCGATAAAGCAAACAATGTCAAAGAAAAGACAGGAGCAGCAGAGAACAGGTGCTCCGTGTGAGCTGGTCAGGGATTATGATGTTGCTCTTTGGAAAGATGGTATAAAGGTGGCTGAAAAGTCGGTAAAAGAAAATGTGCAGCGCTTGAATGTTGTGCGCTTTGAGCCTGCTTGCTGTGATAAGGTGACGGTTACAGTCCGCAAAACAAATGGTGCCGAAAATGCACATATCTTTGAAATACGTGTGTATGAGAGGAGGTAGATGTTAATGTTTAAAGCGTTATAAGGAACTAAATTATGATATTGTTGTATGAGCTTATGCTTGAAAATAAAAGTAGAAACGACAGCTTCTGTTATTCTATTTGGGATAATGATTCTGTTTGAAAGCGTTAAAAAGGAAAAAATTTAGAGTGTTATTTAAACACTGTTATGTATGATGTAACTGCTGAGAATAATGAAATTAAAAATATAATGTATGTTCAATCCACAACGGAGATGAGATATAGAATCAGCGGGAATATATTTATCGACTGTACCGGAAACGGAACGCTCGGATATTATGCCGGCGCAGAATTCCGGCAGAGAAGTGAATCGAAAGCTGAAACTGGAGAGCCTCATGCACCGAAAAAAGCAACAATGAGAGAATGGGTAATACAATACTGTTAAAGGCAAGGGACATGGGGCATCCTGTCAAGTTTACACCTCCTGCATTTGCAAAAAACTCACAGAAAAACAATTGAGAAACAGAATACACTGTTCACAAATTAGAGATACAATTGACGTAAGTGATTTGCCTGACCCGGAAGAATATAAGAGAACATTGATGACATCAAGCTCGTGCAATGATTATGGTTATTGGTGGCTTGAGCTTATGGGGAATAAGGATGATATAATTACAGATTATGAAAATATACGCGATGAATTAATGGCATATTGCTATGGGTTGTGGGATCACATAAAGAACAATAAAGAGAGCGTTCATGATCATAATGCGGAAAACTTTGAGCTTGAATGGGTTGGTTCATTGCAAGGTACACGGGAAAGCCGCAGGCTTGTCGGCGATTATTTATTATCTGAAAGTGACATTCTGGAGCGTAGAAGGTTTGATGATGCAGTGTGTTATGTAGGATGGTGTGTGGATTTACATGCACCTCACGGTTTGCTGGATTTTGACAGACTGCCGTCTGACTGCGGATGTTATGATGGAGTATATACGATACCATATCGTTCATATTATTCTAAAAATATGCTTATGGCGGGAAGAAATATTTCAGCAACCAAGCTTGGAATGGCAAGCACACGTATTATAGGGTGCTGTGCATTGGGCGGTGAAGCTGTGGGGATTGCTGCGGCATCGCTGTGCATTAAATATTGCTGCACACCGAGAGAATTGTCATCAAACAGACATATTGTTGAACTTCAGCAAATTATTTTGAAAAATGATGGTTATATTCCGGGAATATTAAATAACGATGCTGGAGACTTTGCTGCGCAAGCCACAATAAGCGCGACATCCAACAAAGATAGATGAAACCAATGCGTGGATTTCCGACGGAATCAGTGATGTGGGAGAAACGTTGACATTAAAGTTTGATAATGTAAAGTGTGACAGAGTAGACGTTGTTGTGTACAGCACAAATGGTTATGAGAATGCTGTGATTTTTGAAGTCAGGTTTTATTAGAATTATGATTTTATATGATAAATGTTGATTAAAAGATAATCTGGAGAGACGTATGAGAATAAATAACTTTTTAAAAATGACTGCCGGCTGCATAGTGTTGGCAATGAGCGTATATTTTTTTGAAATACCGAACGGCTTTTCAACAGGCGGCGTTTCCGGAATTGGTGTTATTCTTGCAAAAGTGACGTCAGTTTCTGCCGGTGTTTGGATTTGGATGTTAAATATATTCTTGCTGATTGTGGGATTTTTGATTTTGGGAAAGGATTTTGGAATTAAAACAGTATATTGCAGTATGCTGTATTCGGCAATTACATATGCCCTTGAATTTATTGTTCCAATGACAGCACCGATGTCTGATCAGCCGTTGCTGGAACTGGTATATTCAATAATACTGTCTTCATTGGGATGTGCAATGATTTTTCACAGCAATGCTTCATCCGGCGGAACGGATATTGTAGCCTTAATTTTAAAGAAGTATACATCAATTGATGTTGGCAAGGCTGTGTTTGCTGTTGATTTGGTTGTGGCAGCCGGAGCGTTTATTGTATTTGACATCAACACCGGATTGTTTTCCTTGCTTGGATTGCTTGCAAAGGCTTTTGTTGTCGATATGGTTATTGACAATTTAAATGCCTGCAAATATTTTATTGTAATAACAGAGCACGGAAATGCAATATTGGAATATATCATGGAAGTTCTTGAACGTGGGGCGACTGTCAGCACGGCGCTTGGTGCATATACACATTGTGAAAAACAAATGATTCATACTGTTTGCGGAAGATTTGAAGCGTTGAGACTCAAAAAAATAATTAAAGAAATTGACCCTGCGGCATTTATAATCATTACAACAAGCAGTGAAATTTTAGGTAGCGGATTTATGAATATATAGGTGATGACACAAAATGAAAGTAAGCGGTGCTAAACAGTGTGGCAAAAAAGAAATAAGCGATTAGACATGTGTTTGTAGGAAGAATAAAAAGGAGAAATCTCTATGAAAATACTATCAATTGGCAACAGCTTTTCACAGGATGCGCAAAGGTATCTTCATGCTATAGCGAAAGCAAACAGTGAGGAGATTAAGTGCATAAATTTGTTTATCGGAGGCTGTACGCTCAGACAACATTACCTTAACATTATTGATGATGAAAAAAAATACCGATTTGAGTTTAACGGGGAAAATACAGGTCTCATGGTATCGGTCAGAGAAGTATTGAAAAGCGACAATTGGGATGTAATCACTCTTCAGCAGGGAAGTCATGAAAGTTTTAATTTTGAGAACTACACTCCGTATATAGAATATGTGGCAGAGTATGTGAAAAAGTATTCACCAAAGTCGAAAATACTGTTGCATAAGACGTGGGCATATCCCGATAACCGAAAACGCTTGTTTGAGGTGGGATATAAGACCACAGCGGAAATGTTTGCTGATGTTGATAAAGCATACAAAAAAGCATTTTCGGCGATTAAAGCAGACGGAATGACATTGAGCGGCAATGCAATGTTGACGGCATATGAGAAAAACAAAGAAATTGTTTACCGTGATGAAATTCATGCAAGTTTGGGATTCGGGCGATACATGATAGGGCTTGTGTGGTTTTTGACTTTATTTGAGCATAAAAAAGTTGTGAAGCATATTGATGAATTTGATGAAGCACTGACGGAAGATGAAAAAAAACTTGCACTGGAGATTGCGTGCGAAGCAACCGAACATTGTTTATTTAATCTGTAGTAACAACAGATATAAAAATTTATCATAACAAAATAAACAGAATCTCAGCGGCAAGTCTTGCACTTGCCCTTTTTGTATGCATTCGGAGTCAGTCCGGTCAGTTTTTTAAACACAGTGAAAAAATAATTATATGAGTTAAAACCAACCTGAGAGTATATTTCTTTAAGATTTAATTTATTTTGCTCTAAAAGCTCCTTTGCTCTTTCAATGCGGAATTCGGTCAGATAGTCTGAGGGCGATTTCCCAAAATCTTTTTTAAAAACGGTGCTGAGATACTGCTCACTGATGCCGATATGTTCTGCAATGTCCTTCAGAAGAATATTGTTTGAATAGTTTTTCTCAATGTACTTAATAACACTTTGAGTATATTCTGAATGTAGCTGTCCTGATTCCGCTGACATACAGGTGTTTATTATGGTTGTAAACATGTTTTTGCACCAGTCCAACTGAAGATTAAGCGGAAGATTCAGATTGGGTATGGGCATATCGGGAAAGCTTATACCGGTGTCAGAACAAAATTTTGTTGCAATTGAAATTAGATCGCCGATGAGAATATTAGTTGGTGTGCCATCATCTATGGCAGAGAAAATCTCATCGAGACACTGGCAGATATGGGCTGTGCTTAATCCGGAAAGGGCATTCAAAAGCTGCTTTTCCTGCTTAATCGGCAAATTATAAATTTGCGAATCAATTAAAACGGAATCTTGTCCCGAAGCCGTTTTTCCGGCGAACGGAGATGAGTGAAGCATTTGTACAGCTTCTTCATAGCATTGGTGAAGCGGATAGTTTGTGTCAGAAAGACGGCTTATGCTCAACAGGGTGTTGAATTTAAACAGCTTGTATATTGAATAAGTTATACTGCGAATATATTGGTTGATTTCATGCATAATCTTAATTTCAGACATGCTTTCGTCGAAGGAAAGGTACGAAACAATTACATCGTCATTGCGGAAAATGACATAATCATTTATACTGCCCACTGCCTGTGCAATAAGATTTGATATGTTTTGATAAATAATGTCAATTTCTTCTTTAGTGTAGATTGGGGTACACAAGCGTTTGCTGTCAATTTGTATAAGCAGGACGAGGCTGTTTGGGCAAACGAAATCAGAGCTGCTGCCAGAGAGTGCATGGATTATGCGGCTGCGGTGAAGTTCCTCGTTTCTGATACTTTCTTCAAATGAGGAAACGTTATCTGAAGTTTTGATTTGAGATTGCAGTGAATTAAGCAAGCCTTGCATTTTGTCACGTGTCAGCTCGTGTTTTAAAAAATAGTCGGAAACATTGGCGGAAAACGCTTGCTTAATGTAGTCAAAATCACTGTAATTGCTCATGATTACAACTTTTATGCGTGGAAAGTGTTCGCGGATATATTTTGAAAGCATGATTCCGTCAATTTCAGGCATTGCAACATCTGTGAAAATGACATCAACCGGATTGGAGGAGATAAAGTCAATCGCTTCCTTGCCGTTTGTTGCTTCACCTATGATGTTAAAGCCGAAGCTTCTGTAGTCAATAATATATCTGATCTTGTTGCGGGACAAATACTCATCATCAACAATAAGAATGTTATTCATTGGTGTTATCCTCCGTATCTGAGTCTTGATTTATTATATATGGCATTTCAATTAAAACGGTGGTCTGAATCCCGGGAATGCCCGAGAGCTGCAAGCCATATTCGTTGCCGAAGCTGAGCTTCAATCTCCGATCCACGTTGTTGAGCCCAAGGTGTCCGGTGACTCCGCCTGAGGATTTGAGCTGACTGATTTTATCAGAGCTGATACCTGTTCCGTTATCGGTTATTTTTATAATAACCTTGTCACCGCTCTTGTATGCCTTAATGCTGATAATCTGTCCCGGTTTGTCCGAAAAGCCGTGTTTCAGGGAGTTTTCAACAATCGGCTGTAGAGTCATTTTGAGCGTCATACAATGCAGAACACAATCCTCAGCCATAATCTTCAGTGTTATATTATTTACATATTTGTGCTGCATTATTGTCATATAGCTGTCTATATACTTAAATTCTTCATCCAGCCTCACCGGTTTGCTGATGTCAGTTGTCGAATATTTCAGCAGTGAAATGAGAGACTTTGATATTTCGTATATATCTGTGTCTTTTCTGTATTCGGCAAGAGTCTGAATGATGTTGAGGGTATTATAAAGCATATGAGGATTAATCTGAGCCTTCAGAATTTGTATCTCAGCCTTCCTTTTTTCATCTTCAAGCTCGCTTATTGCGTTAAGCTGCTTTGAAACCATGCTGACAAGCTGATTGACGCAGTTGGAAACCATAATCAACTCGCTGTCATTGCTTGGCGGAATGAAACTGCTTGTGCTGTTTATGTTGTCTATGTCAATTGCTTCGATATGTTTTCTCAGCTGCAAAAAATTGTTCTTAATCGAATAAAAGGCAAGCGCGGAAAGCACAGCGGTTATCAGAATGACACAAAGCATGATGATAATAACCATATGAAGCATTTTTTCGTAAGAGGCATATAGGGGTTTCGACGGACAAAACGTAATATTAATCCAGTCGGGTGAGGAGACAAATTTTTTTGTTATGATGAAATATTCGTCTCCTTCAAGAACAGATGAAATAAGCTGCATATTTGCTGTGTTTTTTTTGGTTGTCTCAATAATATTTTCAAGAACCTTTTTGTCTATTGTGTCGCTGCTTGAATAAACAATACTGTTGTCTGGGTTAAGTATTATTGTCCTGAGAAGTCCGTTCATGTGGCTGATACCGAAATGCCGGGTGATTATTGAGTCTGAAATGTCAAACACGACAATGCCGGCAGGATTGTTGCCAGACATAATTGCAGTGCCGATTGAGAGGGTTGGACTGCGTGATGAATCTGTTGACAGATTCCTGCTCAGAAGACACGTCTTGCCGTGCGCAGCAGTAATTTCGGAATACCAGTCTGTGTGTTTTGCGTTCTTTGGAAAAAAGGTTCCGACAGCCAAAACGTCATTGTCAGTGATTATGCCGATGCCGATTACATTTCTGTCTATCAGTCTGAAACTGTCGTATATATAGTTCCGAATGACGGTTTTGTCGGTTTCATCGGAGTTTATTGCCAAACTGTGGATTTTGCTGTCGCCGGCAATAACCTCAAGATCTGAGCAAAGTGCATGCAGATCCGCTTCAAATTTAGAGTTCGCATTTCTGACAATATCCGTTAGATAATATTCGGAAAGCTCACGGACAATTTTCTCGACATTATCTTTCCACACATATATGACAACAAGAATTGATATTATCGTGAACGACATAAGAAGAATGAAAAAACGCGAAATTGCGCTTTTCTGAAATGAAAACAAAGGCATAAACCGTCGTATATATTTCATGTGCATTCTCCCTCCCGTTCACTGATAATATAACATATTTAAATAAAAAATTCAATATGACAAACGATAAATATGTGAATTTTAGAGTAAGCTGTTAGGATTTTATAACACAATAGAAAAATAGTATGATAAAATATATGCATAGAAACCACGAGGAGGTCTGCTTTATGTTAGGAAAGTTAAAAAAAGGATTATGCATGACGCTTGCGGCAGTAACGGCTGTGGGGTGCTTCTCGGGCTGTAAACAGAATAAAGCCTCAAACGGTGAACTTCTGTATTATGTTTACGGCTCAGAAAAGTCCGACACGGCAAGCATAATATCAAAGGTGAATGAAATTCTCAAAGATAAGACGGGATATACGGTCAGAATTGAATTCCTGAATGACGATAATTATGATTTGACATTGTCGTCGGGGGACAATTTTGATTTAATAAATGCTCCCGATTATCTTAATTACTGGCAGAATGCCGCAAAGGGTGCTTTTGCCGAAATTTCAGATGAAGATATAAAGGAATACATACCGTATGTCTGGGAAAACGGCGGAAAAACGCTGGACGTGACAAAGTATAAGGGAACGCGTTACGGAATTGCGGGAATACAGAACAGAGCCGCTGACCGCTGCTTTGCCGCACGCGGGGATCTGATGGATAAATACGGAATAAAATCCTTGGATACCAAGGAAGATGTTGAGACGTACCTGACAAAGGTTGCCGAAAACGAACCGGACTTAATACCGTTCGACATGCCGGGAAACAATTCATATTTGATGCTTGCGATGTTTGCCAGCGACTGGGGCTGGGCGCCTGTCGGAAGTCTGAGCTATGGGGAAACGGTATATTTCCATGTTGATGATCCTGAACACAAGCTGTTTATTGCGGCTGAACAGCCGGAAATGCTGGAATTCAGCAAAACGATGAAACGCTGGAACGACAAAGGCTTCTTTTCAAAAAGCATTCTTTCAAACAAAACAAGCTCGCTTGATTCGTTCAAGGCAGGCAGAAGCGCACTGGCACTTGTGAACAGTCCTTCGGAGTGTCAGACGGTTTATGATGAGCTTTCCGCCGATGAAAGAGCGGAATGGAATGTCCGTTTCTATTCAAGATATGCGGAACAGCAGCAGATGGGCAACTACACAAATTCAATTGTGGCAGTTTCGGCGTTTTCAAAGAATAAGGAAGCGTCACTGCGTGTCATAAATGAAATGTATTCAAATCGGGAGATTTATGATCTGATTCACTACGGAATCAAAGACAAGCACTATACTATCAATGATAAGGGCGAAATCAGATATACATCAGATCATGAGGCAATGGGAGTTATAAGCACCGGTGTGACAAACGATGCGTTTTCCTATGAAAAAGAAATGACATTCCCGGGACACGAGGAACTTGTGAAAAGACTGAATGATATACGCGTTTACAATCCGGCAGTTAATTGTCCGCTGTCCGATGAAGGAATCAGGGAAATTAAGCTGGCACTCACTGAAATATATAATCAATACACAGCACCGAGATATTACGGGGTTGTTTCGGGAAGTGTTGAAGACGCAATCAAAAAGGAAATCAGTGAGCTTAAAAAAGCGGGAATAGATCAATATAAAGAAGCAATTCAGAAACAGCTGGACGATTACATCAGGGGTATAGGAGAGTAGAAAATGACACAGCAAATAAAAAACAGCGAAAATTCCGCTGCGGTTAACATGAAAAAAAAGTCATGGCTTGCAAGAGCTGCGGCAAGCTTCAAACGAACAAAGGTGTTATACCTGATGCTTTTGCCCGCGGTTTTTCTGACAGTTGTTCTTGCGTATATTCCGATGGGCGGTGTCATAATTGCTTTTAAGGATTACAAATATAACATGGGAATTATCGGAAGTCCGTGGGTTGGATTGAACAACTTTAAATATTTTGTTTCATCAGGCAAGATGTGGCTTCTCACAAGAAACACCTTGGCATATAACGTTATGTTCATGGCGGCGGATATGGTTTTTCAGATGTTTATGGCAATTCTGATCTGCGAAATGTGCACAAAACGGTATAAAAGAGTTTTGCAGAGCGTGATGATGCTTCCGCACTTTCTCTCGTGGGTCATAATCGGAGGTCTTGCATACAGCATTTTGAATTATGAGTTCGGTACATTGAACAGTGTTCTGACAAGCCTCGGAATGAACAGAGTGGATGTGTATAATAATGAGGGCGCATGGAAATATATTTTCCTTTGTGTCAGACTGTGGCATGGAACGGGATACGGAATGATATTCTATCTTGCAGCAATCACGGGAATTAATCCTGAGCTGTATGAGGCGGCATATATGGACGGCTGCGGACTCATAAGAAGAATACGCTATGTCACGCTTCCGATGATTCTTCCAACGGTTTGCATTCTGATGCTTCTCGGGTTGGGCGGAATCCTCAAGGGAAATATGGATATGTTCTATCAGCTTGTCGGCGATAACAGCAATTTGTACAATGCAACAGATGTTATTGACACATATGTGTTCCGTTCGCTCACAAAGCTTAAGGACTACACGGTCACAACCGCGGCAGGACTCTATCAGCAGGTGATCGGATTTATTCTTGTTATGTCTGTGAATGCAATTGTAAAAAGAATAGATTCCGACAGCGCAATATTTTAAGGGGGGGATTACAATGAAGAAAACAACAGAGGAAATTGCTTTTAATGTTTTTGCACTGATATTCACAACTGTTTTTGCTTTGTTATGTCTGCTCCCGATTCTGCTGACATTGGCGGGTTCGTTCACGCCTGAAAAGGAGCTGCTTCGCGGACTTCATCTCATACCGAAACACTGGACAACCGAGGCGTATAAGCTTGTGCTGAGACAGCCTGCAACAATGCTGAGGGCATACTGGGTCACGATAAAGCTGGTTGTTCTCGGAACATCGCTGAGCTTGTTCATAACGACAATGACGGCTTATGTTCTCTACAGAAAGGATTTTCCTGCAAGAGGATTCTTTTCATTTTTCTTTTTCTTCACAACACTGTTTGACGGAGGTCTGGTTCCGCATTATGTGTGGCTGTCGGAACTGGGAATGAGAAACACTTTTGCTGTTTTGCTGTTCACATCGGTGTTTACGGTTTTTAATATGATTGTTGTGCGCAGCTATTTTGTCGGAAACATTCCGCAGTCCCTGGTCGAATCGGCAAAAATAGACGGAGCGAATGATTTCAGAATATACAGAAGCATTGTTTTGCCGTCGGCTGTTCCGATTATGGCAACAGTCGGATTGCTGACCGCACTGGGCTATTGGAACAACTGGAGAACAGCGATGATATATATAACGGATAACAGGCTGTATCCTCTTCAGTATTATCTCTACAGAGTGTTCCAGGAAGCGGCGCAGCAGGCAAAACTGTCAGAATTCGGACAGACTGGCGGATCGGCGCCCACAGAGTCATATAAAATGGCAATGACGGTGTTTACAATGGGTCCGGTCATTCTTTTCTACCCGTTTGTTCAGAAATATTTTGTATCGGGTGTTACGGTCGGAGCAGTTAAGGAATAGGGTAATTATTAAGTCTGAAAAGGAGGAGTTAAGATTGACAATGATGAAAAAGTTATGCTTTGCGGTGTGCGCTGTGCTTGCAATGACAGTCATTGCAGCGTATGCGGCAGACGATGCTTATGAATGCGGAAGCATAACGTATACCGATGGCGGCGGAAACACCGTTACGGCAATTTCGGAGGGAACTCTCAAAGCAAGCATAGAGGTCAGCCCGAAAAGTGAAAGCGGTGAAAAACTGCTGTTTGCTTTAATGCTGTATCGGGATAACAAGCTGATTGATTCAGATTGTCAGACCAAAATTGCAGATGGCACAAAGTTTGAAGCAACGGTGACAATACCTGACAGCGAGACGGGGTATAAAACAGTTGCGGTGCTGTGGAACAATGCAGCGGAGATGAAGTCTGTTTGTGCCGCAGGAGAGTTTCCCGGCGGAATCAATCTGCTGCGGGGTCTCAAAATGGACGGTGAGGAGATTGAAGGCTTTTCAGCCGACACGAAGGAATACACTCATGTTGTGTCAGGCGGTGAAACGGTCAAGCCGGTGCTTGACGCGGAAGCGATAAATAATGCGGCAGCTGTCAGATATATCGGAGGCAGCAGCTTCCCGGGAAAAACGGTTGTTGAGCTGACACCGGCAGACGGCGGAGAAAAGGTGGAATATACGGTCAGCTATCAGCCTGACAAACAGCTTGCGAGCGGCACGAGCGAGATTAAACCGTCGGGGGATATTTACAATTCGTATAACCTCGGAAAAAACCTCAGCACGGGCGATGGCGGAGATGTCACCGATACAACGCGAACGGCTGCAAGCGGACGTCTCGGAAGCCGCATTTACGGCGACAGAAACTATCCGCAAAATCCGAGTGCAGGATATACAAACGAGCTCAGATATGTTTCGGATGAGTATAAGCACATACTGGGCTGCGACTATATCATGGGTTCGGCAGGCGGTAAATTTCAGACACAATTAAAGCTGTATCGCAGTGCAACTGTATATGTTTTTTCATCAGGTGCATCTGCTGTGGAAGGGTGGACAAAAATTGAGAGCAGCACACCTTTGATGACATATCAGGACAACAAGAGCCGCGATTTGAAGGTTGTTTCTCACAAACACTTTGATGTGACAGACGGTGAAAACGGTGAGCAGATAACGATTCCCGCCGAGACTAAGGGCGGATATTATTTAACGGTTATTGTTTATGACGGATATACAACCGTTTCGGAAAATGAAGAATAAAAAACTTAAAAACAATTAATAAATTATATTTCGGGAGGTCTATGAAATGAAAAACATTTTAAAGAAAACGTTTGCAGCTTTTGCAGCAGCGGCAGTGTCGCTGAGCTGTATCTCGGCAGGAAGCCTTGCAGTGTTTGCCGATGAAGCGGTGGAGAGAGACATTGAGTGCTCACACGTTGTTTTCACGGAGAACACGGACGGTGAGGGGAATAAATCAATAACGGCGGAAAGCTTTGTCAGAGACTATTCGGGCAGCAAGGAGCAGGTGTTCCTCATTTGTGCCGCATATGATGCAGAAGGCGTGCTCCGGGACGCAAAGGCAAAAAGCGGCATGAACGGCATAATAAAGACAGACGGTGTTTCGGTGAGCGGCGGAGAAAAGGTTGTTGCATATATATGGGACAAAAACAGCATTGCACCGATGGCAAAGCTTGCAGCAAAGGGTGAAACGCCGATTGCTCCCGAAATCACCTTTGACGGCAAGACCTTTGCAAGCTATGTTGGAGCGGAGTTTAACTCGTCAACTCAGAGCTATACCGCAAGCCTTAAAAAGGATTCAAGCGGCAAGGCAGTTATGCCGAAGGTTAAAGCTTCAATTCCCGACAACTCAGGCAACTGTGAAATTATTAATGATGCGGCAAATCTGAAAACGACCGTCAGAGTTTATTACGGTCCGAGAACGGTTACAACTGAGGACGTGAAGAGTCCTGACAGCACCGTGACATACAGCACAACACGTGAAAAATATACGAGAGCATACACCGACTACACAATCAGTTACTTAAAGCCGGAAAACAGCTTTTTTTCAAGTGAACTCACAGCATATGGCAATGCGTTAATTAAAGATAATACAATTTTTACAAAAAAATTTGTTAAAAAGATAGAATTGAATGATAATGAAACTTATAAAAAAGTAACAATGCCTGTTAATGTTGCAAAACAAGCTACAGTTATCATTGTGAAGCCTTCTGACGGAACAAAAAAAGATGCTGTTGTAAACAGTGACGGAACAGCACTGACGTGGGTTGTTGACAAAGAAGTCAGGTGCGGATATGAAAACAACACTGCAACATATGGAAATAAGAACACAACAGCGGTAACAGCAAAAAAATCTGATACTACTGAAATATCCGCATTAATAGGAAAGAAAACAGAAAGCTCTGACAATGAGTGGAAAACGGGGTCGCGTATTGCAGCTGACCGTGCGCCGATAAGCGGAAACTATTTGGCAATTGGTGCTGTTGCGTCAAATCTGGAAGGATACAACTATATTGTTTTTGAATCTTCAAAGTACGATAATGCAACTGTAGAATTTACTGTAGGCTGCAACTCGGATATTATTCTGCTTGGAACAAGCAGCGCATCACAAAGCGCGGATTGGGGCACAGCAAGTGCAGCAAGTGAAGAGACTGACACAACTAATCTGGTTTCAAGTGATGTAAGACGTACAAGTACCACTGCGTGCTACGGATTTGGAAGATATCAGAACGAAATGCCTGTATGGCATGCCGCAATGCTGATTAAGGAAGGCGTTGTTTCCGGTTCGGATAAATTTGCATCAAGCGGTTCTGCTGTATGGACGTGTGCCGATAAAAAAGCAACAACGGCAAAAATTTCAAAGTACAGATTCAAATTCTACAAGGACGCATTTGCAGCTTTTGATAAGTTTGGAAACACACCGTATGTTCCTGTGACAAGCGACAATTCTGCTGCAAGCTTCACAACGCTTGACACAGCGACTGCGGCTTATACAACAGTTGACGCAAGTGTGTGCAATCCAATCGTCAGTGGTTTGACGATGCATCTTTTTGAAAATGAAACGGGCGGCAAGGCTGCGGTGAGAACGTTCCCTGACTATAAAGAGGGTATATATTCAGACAGAACAGAATCAACAAACAAGTGGCGCACCGGTGCAATTTTAAGCTACGGAGAGGCTTTGGAACTTGATAATGCCGTTATGATTTCGCCTGCTTTGGATTGGATAAACAACAATACCTATAAGAGTACATTCACAGGAACCGGCGAAGCAAAATTGTTATACAGCTTTAAGGCGGAAAGAGACTGCGAGGTGCTTATTGCGTCAACGGGTAATTGCGTATTTGCCGATAATGATACAAAATGGGTGAATGCAACTCTTTCTGAGGGGTATGTTAAGTGCCTGAATGATTTGGAAAAAATTAAGACGCGTGCAATAGGCAGCATACTTTATGCACGCAGATACAGCAAGGGCGATACGGTGAATATATACACACCGCAAACCAATCTTCCGGCACCGATGGTTGTTTTCGTGCGTGAGCTTGATTGACATTCTGAAAAGATGAGGGAATTATATGAATAAATGCGCAAAGTTTTTTGCAGCGGCTCTGGCAGTGCTCGGTATATCGGGCACTGCCGCTTGGGCGGCGGCTTTGGACAAATATGAAATTGATGAAGATAATGAACTTTTGACTCTGATGGGGACAATTGAAGGCATGAAAAAATATGATGACATAACCATTCAGTTGTTAAAAAAGGGAAAAAGCTTTGACAATTCCGAATACAGCGGCGGAAAAATCAGCGAAGATTTTTTGCTGTTCACACAGATTCCGGCAAATGAAAACGGCGGTTATGAAGTGACGGTGAACATGAAGGGTGAATCTGCCGGATTCTATGAAATGAGAGTGAACGGTGCTGAAACGGAAAAGAAGGTGTTCTATTCAAAGACATCTGACAAGGAGGATATTGCAGGACAGATATGCGCCATTGCAAAAAAGGAAAAGGAAACGGCTGTAGCTGAGCTTGAGACACTGCTTGATTTGGAAAACGAATTCAGCACTGCGGTCGGCGTTTTAAACTTGTCGGAGCAGACGATTTTCACTGCGGAAGCTGGCGGAATGTGTGAGGTGATATACACAATGATTGGCGGCAGAGACCTTCCTGCTGCTGAGATTGTTGACACAATCAACAAGGCATCATACATTCAGCTCATTCGTGAAGGGAAAGCCGATGTGAACAGCTATAAAACCGAGCTTGAGCTTGACGCGGCATATACGGCGGCTTATGATAAGCTGGAGGACAGTGCGAAAACAGGCTTCTCTGCAAGATATTTCAAAGGGAAAAGCAATCTGACTCCCACGCAGGTTGCTGAGAGCTATAAAGCTGCTGTTCTTGATGCAATTGTCAGCAGTTTTAAGACATGGAAGAATGTTGAGGATTTTATCACCGATTTCGGAAGCACGGTCGGAGTTAATATGACTGCGTTTAACAATCCTTCGTTTGACGGAGGAAGAAAGTCTGCCTTGTATACGGCTGTTCTGAATCATGGGACATTTGAAAGCGTTGCGGAATGCAAGGAATTCATCAACACAGAAATTGCAAAGCCGGCTGTTCCGTCGGGAGGCGGTTCGGGCGGAAGCGGCGGAAGCGGCGGAGGCGGCGGAATTGTCTCCGGAGGCACAAGTGCACCGATCACAACTCCTGTCACAACACCTGCGGGCAGTGATGTGAAATCGGAGTTTGATGACATGGAGGGTTATGAATGGGCAAAGGATTGTGTGCGTTTTCTGTCGGAAAAGAGCATTGTGACAGGTGTCGGGGAAAATAAATTCGAGCCGGGACGCAGTGTGACGCGTGAGGAATTTGCAGCAATGCTGCTGAGAGCGTATGATATAACGCCGGACGTGGCACACGGAATTATGTTTTACGATGTTGACGCGGGTGAGTGGTATGCCGGATATATTTCGTCGGCGGTGAAGCTCGGGGTCATTAACGGAATATCCGATTCCGAATTCGGAACAGGAAGTGAGATTTCAAGAGAAGATGCGGCTGTTATGGCGAGCAGAATAATGGACGGCGGCGAAAACGCGGTGAGCGGTGCCGGCAGCTTTTCTGATGAGTCGGAAATATCGGATTACGCAAAGACTGCGGTCAAGCTTATGAAGGACAAAGGGATTTTGTCGGGCGCAGGCGACGGCAGGTTTTATCCGAAAAATGTTCTGACAAGAGCCGAGGCGGCAAAGCTTATCTATGAATTGATTAAATGACACAGAGGGAGGAAGCGAATTGAAGATTTTGAAGAGAGTTTTATCGGGAATGCTGTGCGCTGCCGTTCTGTGCTGTTCTGTTCAGGTGTTTGCCGAAGAAGATGAAAAGATTTACGGCGAAGCTGCGTCGGAGCTTTTGCAGGTTCTTGAAATCGGGGACTATTCGGAACGCGATTTGAAGGCGGAAACAACGCGCGGTGAGTTTTTCAGGCTTGCCGCAATTGCGGGAGGCTACGGCGACTCGGGCTATACACGCGGTCGTTTCACCGACGTCGGTGAAAAAAACGAATATGTCGGATATGCGGAATCGCTGGTGAATGCGGGCATTATTTCCGCAAACAAGCTTGGTCAGATTTGTCTTGAAAACACGATAACCCTCAGGGAAGCCGCGGCTGTCATGATTAAAATCCTCGGATACGGGATGACGGCAGAAATTAAAGGGGGATATCCGGCAGGCTACAGCAGGCTTGCGGCAAACCTTTCTCTGTTTGACGGAATGAAGGAGGTTGACGCCGATGAAGTGCTCACGGAAGGCATGGCGGCACAGCTCATATATAATGCGCTTGACACGGAAACGATGACAAGAACCGGTTATGGGTCATCATACGGTATGGTTAAGGGCGATCGGCTGGCGTATGCTGTGTTTGGAGTTTCGCATATAACCGCGGTTGTCAACGCTGTTGACATCACGCGTCTTATGGGTGAAAATGATGTTGATGCATTTTATGCCGAAATCGGAGGTGTTAAGCTTGAAGCACGTGCAATAGAGAATATTTATGATTATTTGGGTTATAGGGTTGAAGCATTTTATGAGAAGGATAATGGCGAGCAGCTTGGAAAGCTTATATATCTTTCAAAGTGCAGCGACAACAAAGAAACAATTATTGACATAGAAGACATCGAGTCAATTGATTCACGGAACATTAAATACTATGACAATGAGGGAAAAAGAACGAAAACCGCGTCTTTCGCGGGCGGCGCACCTGTCATTTATAACGGCACTGCAACGGGACAGGTGTTTTCAAAGTCGATGATTGAAGGGAAAACGGGTGAGATTCGTCTGCTTGACAACGGCACAACAGGCGCGGCTGCGGTGGTGTTTGTTGACGCATATAAAAACTATGTTGCGGCTCACGTGGACGCCAATAAGTATGAGCTTTACAATATGTATGACAGCACCGATAAGATTGTGCTTGACACAAAGACGGACGATCCGTATACAGTTATTTATGACGCTGACGGCGAGGAGTGTTCAATTTCAAAAATTAAAAGAAAACAAATTATTTCAATCTATCAATCAGCACCTGACGCATATCAGCAATACATCAGGGCATATTTGTGCGATGTGTTTGCAGAGGGAATGGTGACAAAGACGGCTGACGGCGGCAGGAAGATTTATATTGACAATACCGAGTATACCGTTAATGCCGAGTGTATGACAAAATACGGCAACCTGATGACACCGGGCAGCTTTATAAAGGTATATATGGACATAAAAGGACGGATTGCAATGGCTGAGCAGGGAAGCACAGATGATATGGCATATGCATATATCGTTAACGCGAAGATGCTCGGGAAGATTGACAAGACAGTCAATGTGAGAATTTTTACGCAGAATGGAGATTTTGAGGATCATGTTCTTGCAAAGAAGGTTTATATTGACGGTGTGAGCAGAGAAAGTAAAGATTCTGCGGTCATGACGCATTTGCACAACGCCTGCGCCGCACAGTTTGGTTCTGCTGTTGATTCGGATAAATATTCGTCTGTTATACGTTATAAAACAAATGACAGCGGTGAAATATCTGTTATTGACACAATTCTGAACGGTGAAAGCGGAGTGAAAACCGTGAGAGAGGACAAAAACACAGCGAGAGATGTGCTGTTTACGGTTGAGTCATCAAGCTCAAAGGACTATTACCGTTCAACGAATAACACACTCGGACCGAACATTGCGTTGGATACGAACGCTCAGATTATGGTTTATCCTTCTCCGATCGGTCAGAATCTTTTTGATGAGACACTTTATCTGTGTGTACCTGCAAAAAGTGTTCTGGTGCATGAAAAGCGATACAGCGCAAATGCTTTTTACACAAACAGGGAAAGTGTCTTCACAGACTTCATAGGACTGGCGAGCAGCTCCGATATGTATTCAACACTTCCGGATGCAAACCGTTTTGCGGTTGTTAAGGAGGTCAGAAACGGGCTTGACGAAAACGGAGACTCGGTTAAGCTTTTGGCAGTTTTGGGAAACAATGGTGAAAGCGAGGTGACTGCAAGGACAGACTTCACTTTCACGGCGGTGGAT